>NZ_JBSGTG010000003.1:421723-530525 GCF_053607285.1 Streptomyces sp. NPDC055140
GGCCCGGAACCGTACGGTTCCGGGCCCACTCGCGTGCGTCACTGTCAGCCGGTCAGGCCGCGTGGCTTGTTGCTGCCCGAGTCGCCCGGCTTCTCCGGAATTCCGAAGGTCGGCGACGACGAGTCGGTCGGGGGTGTGACGCCGCCCGACGGGTCGTCGGTCGGCGGGGTGGACTCGGGGGTCGACTCCGGGGCGCTCGGGGTGTCCTCCGGGGTGGACTCCGGGGCGCTCGGCGTGTCTTCCGGGGTGGACTCGGGGGCACTCGGGGTGTCCTGCGGGGTGGACGGCACCTGGACGGCAGCGCCCATGTCCGTGTCGAGGTCGAACTCGGTCGGCGAGCCCATCGCGTCGAACGTGTACGCCGCCCAGATCTCGGCCGGGAAGCCACCGCCGTTGACGCGGCCGCCGCCGCCGGCGCCCTTCAGCGTCACGTGCGTACCGGCCTTGATCACCGTGCCGTCGGACTTCTTGATGTCCGTGGCCTGCTCGCCGAACAGGCCGACCGAGGTGACCAGCTTCGGCGTGTAGCCCGTGAACCAGGCCGACTTGTCCTCGTCGGACGTACCGGTCTTGCCCGCGACGTCCTGGCGGGAGTTGCGCACGGCGAAGCCCGTACCGTCGTCGACCACGCCGGTGAGCACCGAGGTGACCGAGTCGGCGGCGCCGCGGCTGATGACCTGGGTGCCGATCGGGTCGGGCAGTTCGACCGTGCGGTCCTTGTGCTCGGCGCTCTTGAGGATCGCCGGGGTGACCTTCTTGCCGTGGTTGTCGAGGGTCGCGTAGACGCCCGCCATCTCCATCGGGCTGGCGCCCATGGAGCCCAGGGTCTGCGCGGGCACGGCCTGCTGGTCCTTGACGTCCATGCCGAGCTCGCCGGCCGTCTTCATGACCTCGTCCATCCCGACGTCGACGCCCATCTGCGCGAAGACGGAGTTGATGGACTTGTTCATGGCCTTCTGGACGGTGGAGGGGCCGTAGTCGACGTCGTCCTCGTTCGGCGGGGCGAAGCCGACCTTGCTGCCGCCGTCGACGACGGGGCGCCTGCTCGTGCCGTCGTAGATCGTGTTCGCGGTGATCGGCTTGCCGGTCTGCGTCTGCGCCTGATTCTCCAGGGCCGAGGCCAGAATGAGCGGCTTGAACGTGGAGGCGGGCTGGTAGTCGCGCCGCATCGCGTTGTTCGTCCAGTGCTTGGTGAGTCCCTCGCCGCCGTACATCGCGAGGACGCCGCCCGTCTTGGGGTCGACGGAGACGGCACCGGCCTGCGCATTGGCGTCGGTCTTGCGGGACTTGGGATTCAGCTTGCTGGTGAGCTTGGCCTTGACGGCCTTCTCCAGCTGGGCCTGCTTCTTCTTGTCTATGTTGAGCGTGATGGTCCAGCCCCCGTCGCTGACCATGTTCTCGGCGTCCTTCGCCGAGGAGCCCTGGGCGACGAGCTGCTGCTCCAGCGAGGCGTCGGCGGCCTTCACGAGATAGCCGGTCTGGCCTTCGAGGCCGGGCGCGGCCTTCGGCTTGTGCGGCTTGGGGAACTTCATGCCGGCCCGCTCGCTCGCGGAGAGCCAGTGCTTCTCGACCATGTTGTCGAGCACGTAGTTCCAGCGCTGCTTCACCAGCTTCTTGCCGGTGTCGGAGGCGACGGCCCAGTCGTACTGGCTGGGGGCCTGGAGCAGCGCGGCGAGGTACGCGCCCTGTGCCACGTCCAGCTTGCTCGCGTCGACGCCGTAGTAGGCCTGGGCGGCGGCCTGGATGCCCGAGGCGCCGCGGCCGTAGTAGCTGGTGTTGATGTACCCGGCGAGGATGTACTCCTTGGACTTCTGCCGGTCCACCTTCAGCGAGATGACGATTTCCTTCAGCTTGCGGCTGACCGTCTGGTCCTGCGTCAGGTAGTAGTTCTTCACGTACTGCTGGGTGATGGTCGAGCCACCCTGCTTGCCCTTGCCGGTGACCGTGTTGAGCACGCCGCGGGCGGTGCCGCGCAGGTCGACGCCCTTGTCGTCGTAGAACGACTTGTTCTCGGCGGCGACGAAGGTGTGCTGCACGCCCGTGGGCACCTCGGAGAGGTCCACGATCTCGCGGTTGACCTGGCCGGTGCGGGCCATGACCGAGCCGTCGCTGTACTTGTAGACGTTGCTCTGCTTCTTCGCGAGGGCGTTGCCCTCGGGCACGTCGATCACCAGGTACAGCACGATGAACGCGCCCATGCCGAGCAGGCACAGGCCGAGGAACGTGCCGAGGATCTTCTTCCAGGTGAAGAAGCGGCGTATACCCGTCCGCCGGGTGGACGAGCCCCCGCGCGCCGCCCGGCGCGCGCCGCCGCGCTGCCGTGCTCGTCTCTCGTCCGCTCGACCCATGGCTCCCGTTACTCCGCTTCTAGTCGCTGACACGTCCGCGCGCACAGTGCGCACTTCACGCTCGTCGGTGCTGAATCAGCTCATGAAGCTAACACCGCACCTAAGGGCAAAAGGATGCCGATCCGGGCATTTCCGGACGTGACAATCAGCACCTACCCCATGGGAACCGACGACCGGGAGGCTCGGATGGTTGCGTGATTCTCGATCGTGTGAACCGGATCGCACCAGACAGTACGGATTCGCGCGTCCTACGATGATGACCTCGGCACCAGCCCATGGGAGGCGCGAGATGTCCGCAGCAGGCGCCCGTTCGTCGCGGCCGGCCTGGACGGCGGCGAGACCGAGATCCTGGAAGGCGTCGGCCTGTGGCTGCCGGACGGCCCCGAGGACTTCGCCGTACCGGACCTCTGCGTGATCGACGCGGATTTCGAAGATCATCTCGTCGACCACAACTGCTACGACCCGGTGGCCTTCCGACTCGCCCTCGAAGTGACCTCCGGCAACTACCGCAACGACCTCCAGACCAAGGTCGTCGCCTACGGGAACGCGAAGGTCCCGGTCTGCGTGATCGTCGACCGCAAGCACAACCGTCTGCACGTCCTGACCGAGCCCATCGAGAAGAACCCCACCCCCGAGCGGCTATACACACTACGTATACCCGCTATGTATAGTGGCCGGCATGTCCATCGGTCACACCCTTCTGGGACTTCTCGAGTCGGGCCCACGGCACGGCTACGACCTCAAGCGCACCTTCGACGCCACCTTCGGGCACGACAAGCCGCTGCACTACGGACAGGTCTACTCGACCATGTCGCGGCTCCTGAAGAACGGCCTGGTCGAGGTCGACGGGATCGAGGCCGGCGGCGGCCCGGAACGCAAGCGCTACGCCATCACCGACGCCGGCATCACCGATGTCCAGCGCTGGCTCGCCACCCCCGAGGCGCCCGAGCCCTACCTCCAGTCCGTCCTCTACACGAAGGTCGTCCTCGCGCTGCTCACCGAGCGCGACGCCACCACGGTCCTGGACACCCAGCGCGCCGAGCACCTGCGCATGATGCGCATCCTCACCGACCGCAAGCGCAAGGGCGACCTCGCCGACCAGCTCATCTGCGACCACGCCCTGTTCCACCTCGAAGCGGACCTGCGCTGGCTCGAACTCGCCACCGCCCGCCTGGACAAGCTCGCCGCGGAGGTGCGCAAGCCATGACCCCCGCCGGCTCCCTCCTGACCGCCCACGGTCTGCACAAGACCTACGGCGCCACCAAGGCCCTCAACGGCGCCGAGTTCTCCGTCCACCCCGGCGAGGTCGTCGCCGTCATGGGCCCCTCCGGCTCCGGCAAGTCGACTCTCCTGCACTGCCTCGCCGGTATCGTCACCCCCGACGAAGGCACCATCACCTACGCCGGACAGAACCTGGCCACCCTGTCCGACGCCGCCCGCAGCGCCCTGCGTCGCAGCGACTTCGGCTTCGTCTTCCAGTTCGGCCAGCTCGTCCCCGAACTCACCTGCCTCGAGAACGTCGCCCTGCCCCTGCGCCTCAACGGCGCCAAGCGCAAGGCTGCCGAGGCCACCGCCCGCGCCTGGATGGAGCGCCTCGAGGTCGACGACCTCACCGGCCAGCGCCCCGGCGAGGTCTCCGGCGGACAGGGCCAGCGCGTCGCCGTCGCCCGCGCCCTGGCCACCAGCCCCCGCGTCCTGTTCGCCGACGAACCCACCGGCGCCCTCGACTCCCTCAACGGCGAGCGCGTCATGGAGCTGCTCACCGAAGCCGCCCGCTCCACCCACGCCGCCGTCGTCCTCGTCACCCACGAAGCCCGCGTCGCCGCCTACTCGGACCGCGAGATCATCGTCCGCGACGGCAGGTCCCGCGACATGGAGCGCATCGCATGAGCGTGACGCGTACGAAGCCGCAGCCCTCGCCCGCGGTCACGGCGGAGGCCTCGGCCCCCACCGGCGTGCGCGCCTGGATCCGCGATCTGGGCATGGGCATGCGCTTCGCGGCCGGCGGCGGGCGCGAGGGCTGGGTCCGCACGATCCTCACCGCCGTCGGCGTGGGCCTCGGCGTCGCGCTGCTGCTGGGCGCCGCGTCCGTGCCGTATCTGACCGACCACCGCAGCGACCGCTCCTCGGCGCGCGAGGCCGCGGACCGGATGACCCTCGCGGGCAAGATCAAGCGGTCCGACACGACCGTGCTGATGAGGAACACGTTCACGACGTTCCGCGACCGCTCGCTGGAGGGCAGGTTCGTACGCGCCGAGGGCAGCCGGCCCGTCCTGCCGCCCGGCCTCGGCAAGCTGCCCGGCGATCACGAGATGGTGGTCTCACCGGCGCTGCGCGACCTCCTCGACGACCCCGGCGCGAAGCTCCTCAAGGAGCGCTTCCGCGACTACCGCGTCACCGGAACGATCGCCGACGCCGGCCTGGTCTCCCCGCGGGAGCTCTTCTACTTCGCGGGATCCGACGCCCTCACGACCCGCGACGGCGGCTACCGGGCGGCGAGGTTCGGCTCCGACTTGTCGGAGCCGCTGAACGCGCTCCTGATGGTGCTCGTCGTACTGATCTGCGTCGTGCTGCTCACGCCTGTGGCCGTGTTCATCGGTACGGCGGTGCGGTTCGGCGGCGACCGCCGCGACCGGCGCCTGGCCGCGCTGCGCCTGGTCGGCGCGGACACCAGGGCGGTGCGGCGGATCGCGGCGGGTGAGTCCCTGTTCGGGGCGATGCTCGGCCTGGCCGTCGGCGCCGTGTTCTTCCTCGCCGTACGCCAACTGGTCGCCGTGGTCGACCTCGACAAGGTCAGCGCGTTCCCGTCCGACGTGCGGCCGGTGCCGGTGCTCGCCGCGCTGATCGTCGTGGCCGTGCCGCTCTCGGCGGTTCTCGTCACCGTCCTCTCGCTGCGCTCGGTGGCCATCGAGCCGCTCGGTGTCGTGCGCGGGGGCGCGCCGCGCAGGCGGCGTCTGTGGTGGCGGCTGCTCCTGCCCGTCACGGGCATCGGGATCCTCCTGGCCATCGGCCGGGTCAGCAGTACCGACCAGGACATCAACACATACGCCATCGCCACCGGCGCGACCCTGGCCCTGGTCGGCCTGAGCACGCTGCTTCCCTGGCTGCTCGAATCGGTCGTGGCCCGGCTGCGCGGCGGCCCTGTGCCATGGCAACTGGCAACGCGGCGGCTCCAGTTGAGCAGCGGCACCGCGGCCCGCGCGGTCAGCGGCATCACCATCGCGGTGGCCGGCGCGGTCGCCCTGCAGATGATGTTCGCGTCGATGCACGACGACTTCAACCGGGTCACGGGCCAGGACCCGCACCGCGCCCAGCTGACAGTGAACTCCCTGGCCGGCGACGGCAGGCTCGCGCAGCGGATGATCGACGACTTCCGTGCCACGAAGGGCGTCCAGAGCGTCATCGGCACCGTGTCGACGTACGCCACGCGCCCCGGCCCGGTTCCGGAGGGCGAGATCCAGCCCACGACGATGATCAGCATCGGCACCTGCGCGACCCTGCGTGAGCTGGCCCGCGTCGGCAGCTGCCGCGACGGCGACACGTTCGTCTCGCACACCGGCGACCGGAAGATGAACGACTGGGTCGACGAGTCGGCGCGCCCCGGCAAGCCCGTCGACGTAGGGCCCGGCGACGGCAGGAAGTCGAGCCAGATCCTGTGGACGCTGCCCGCGGACGCCCGCACGGTCCGGGCGCGGCCCAGCCCGACGGGTGACAAGGTCGACGGCATCCTCGCCACCCCCGGCGCGATCGACATCGCGAAGCTGACCGAGGCCACGACCACCGCCATGGTGCAGATCGACCCGAAGGTGCCGGACGCCGAGGAGTACGTGCGCAACACCGCGGCCCATATCGATCCGATGCTCGACGTGATGTCGATCAAGGCGGTCAACCGCGACAAGCAGTACGCGAGCATCGCGAGGGGACTGCAGATCGGCGCGGCCGCGACGATGGCCCTGATCGCGGCGTCCATGCTGGTCTCCACGCTGGAGCAACTGCGGGAGCGCAAGCGGCTGTTGGCGGCTCTGACCGCGTTCGGTACGCGGCGCCGTTCGATGGCCTGGTCGGTCCTGTGGCAGACGGCGATCCCGGTCGCCCTCGGCCTCGGCCTGGCGATCGGGGGCGGGCTCGGCCTGGGCTACGTCATGACCCGCATGATCGACAAGCAGGTCACCGACTGGTGGGTGTTCGCCCCACTGACGGCGGGCGGCGCCGCGCTCATCGCGGTGGTGACGCTCCTCAGCCTGCCGCCCCTGTGGCGCATGATGCGGCCGGACGGCCTGCGCACCGAGTAACGCGCCCTGCCGGTACGAGAGTTGTCGCGCCCCCCGAGGTCACAGCACCCGTACCGGCAGCGGCCGCACCGCATCGCGCAGCGCCGCGGCCAGCTCCTCGTACTCAGCGCTGCGCGCGGCGCCCGTCCGCATGGCGAGGGCGATGCGGCGGGTCGGCGCCGGGTCCTCGAAGAACCCGGTGAGCAACTGGCTGCTGCGGCTGGTCTCCACGGCGAGCGCGGTGCGCGGCAGCAGCGTCACGCCGAGCCCGCCCGCGACGAGCTGGACCAGCGTGGACAGGCCGGCGGCCGTCGTGGTCACCGGGGCGTCCGCGCGGCCGGCCTCGCGGCAGATGTCGAGCGCCTGGTCGCGCAGGCAGTGCCCCTCGTCGAGCAGCAGGAGCCGCAGCTCGCGCAGCGCCTCGCGCGGGATGCCCTCCCGGCCCCCGAGCCAGTGGTCGAGCGGCGTGACGAGCACGAAGTCCTCGTCGAACAGGGGCAGTTCGGTGACGCCGGGCATCCCGAGCGGCACGGCGAGCAGCAGCAGATCGAGCCGCCCGGCCGCGAGCCCCTCCAGGAGGGACGACGTCTGTTCCTCGTGGACCTGGAGGTCCAGATCCGGGTACTTCTCGTGGACGAGGCGCAGGACCGCCGGCAGGAGGTAGGGCGCCACGGTGGGGATGACGCCGAGCCGGAGCGCTCCCGTGAACGGCGCCCGTACCGCCTCGGCCTCCTCCATCAGCGCGCCCACCTCGTCGAGCACGGCCTTCGCGCGCACCGCGAGCCGCTCACCCGCGGGCGAGAGGAGCACCTTGCGGGTCGTGCGTTCGAGCAGGATCACGCCGAGGGACTCCTCCAGGGCGGACACGGCACCGGAGAGCGCGGGCTGGCTCATGCCGATCGCGGCGGCCGCGTCCCGGAAGTGCAGATGCTCCGCGACGGCGGCGAAGGCACGCAGCTGGGCGAGGCTCGGCTGTCGCCGCTTGGCGCTTGCCACGGTCACTCCCTTTACCTAGGGCTACTGATAGCCGGTTCCGATCAACACAACCGAGTCTAGCTATTTCCGTAATCAATGCACCCTGTGCCACGATCGTGGCCAGTCCAACCCCCTTGGAAAGCCCTCAAAAAGGGCCCATCCATGCTGCAAGGAGTAGTGCGTGCTCACTGTCGGTGACAAGTTCCCCCAGTTCGATCTGACTGCCTGTGTCTCCCTGGAGAAGGGCAAGGAGTTCGAGCAGATCGACCACAAGACCTACGAGGGCAAGTGGAAGATCGTCTTCGCGTGGCCCAAGGACTTCACCTTCGTGTGCCCGACCGAGATCGCCGCGTTCGGCAAGCTGAACGACGAGTTCGCCGACCGTGACGCCCAGATCCTCGGCTTCTCCGGTGACTCCGAGTTCGTGCACCACGCCTGGCGCAAGGACCACCCGGACCTGACCGACCTGCCCTTCCCGATGCTCGCCGACTCGAAGCACGAGCTCATGCGCGACCTCGGCATCGAGGGCGAGGACGGCTTCGCGCAGCGCGCCGTCTTCATCGTCGACCAGAACAACGAGATCCAGTTCACGATGGTGACCGCCGGTTCCGTGGGCCGTAACCCCAAGGAGGTCCTGCGGGTCCTCGACGCCCTGCAGACCGACGAGCTGTGCCCGTGCAACTGGACCAAGGGCGAGAACACCCTCGACCCGGTCGCGCTCCTGTCGGGCGAGTGATCTGACATGGCTCTCGACGAACTCAAGTCCGCCGTCCCGGACTACGCCAAGGACCTGCGCCTGAACCTCGGCTCGGTCATCGGCAACTCCGACCTGCCGCAGCAGCAGCTGTGGGGCACCGTGCTCGCCTGCGCGATCGCGTCCCGCTCCCCGCGCGTCCTGCGTGAGCTGGAGCCGGAGGCGAAGGCGAACCTGTCGCCGGAGGCGTACACGGCCGCCAAGTCGGCCGCCGCCGTCATGGCGATGAACAACGTCTTCTACCGCACGCGCCACCTGCTCTCCGACCCGGAGTACGGGACGCTGCGCGCCGGCCTGCGGATGAACGTCATCGGCAACCCGGGCGTCGAGAAGGTCGACTTCGAGCTGTGGTCCCTCGCGGTCTCCGCGATCAACGGCTGCGGCCAGTGCCTCGACTCGCACGAGCAGGTGCTGCGCAAGGCGGGCGTCGACCGCGAGACGATCCAGGAAGCATTCAAGATCGCCGCGGTCATCCAGGCCGTGGGCGTCACCCTGGACTCCGAGGACGTCCTGTCCTGACGGACGGATCACCCCGGTAACCGCATACGCGAACGCCGGGCGGGCTGAAGGAAATTCAGCCCGCCCGGCGTTCTCATGTGTCCGGATGTCCGGACGAAAGCCCTAGGTCTTCCCGGCCGTCGGATCGACCGGCGCCACGTCGATGGCCGTCGCTCCGTGCGGCGAAGGACCCTGCCGCAGCGCAGCCTCACGTGAGTACGCGCGCAGATAGCCGACGACCGTGTTCGTCACGGCCACGAGCGGCACCGCCACCACCGCACCGCCGATCCCGTTCACCAGGCCGCCGGCCGCGACGGAGAGCACCACCGCGAGCGGATGCACCCGCACGGCCCGGCCCAGGATGAACGGCTGGAGGATGTGGCCCTCGATCTGCTGCACGGCCAGCACCACCGCGAGCGTCATGACGGCAGTGAAAACACCCTGGGTCACCAGGGCCACCACCACCGCGAGCGCTCCCGAAATCACCGCACCCACCAGCGGGATGAACGCGAACAGGAAGATGAAGACGGCGAGCGGCACCGCCATCGGGACCCCGAGGAAGAAGATGCCGAGCCCGATGAAGATCGCGTCGATCAGGGCGACTATCACCGTGCCGCGCACGTACGCGGTGAGCGTGCGCCACGCACGGGGGCCCGCACCCGAGATGCCCGGCCGGGCCTGGGCCGGGACGAGCCTGGTGGTCCACTCCCAGATGCGCCGGCCGTCGTAGAGCAGGAACAGTGTCGAGAACATCGTGAGCAGGATGCCGGTGAGCGCCTCGACGATGACGGTCACGCCTTCGAGGCCGGCGGACGTGATCTGGTCGGTGTTGGCGCCGACCGCGTCGCGCAGGGACTTGGCGATGTCGTTGATCTGACTCTCGGTCACATGGAACGGGCTGTTGAGGAGCCATCTGCGCAGCTCGTCGATGCCGTCCTGGATCTGGTCCGAGAGGTTGTCGATGTTCTCCTGGACCTGCCAGACGACGAACCAGCCGACGAGTCCCATGATGACGAAGCCGAGGATCGCGGTGAGTGCGGTGGCCAGGCCCCGCGGCACGCCGTGCCTCCTCAGGCGGGCCACGGTCGGCTGGAGGAGCGCGGTGATGAGCATCGCGGCGACGAAGGCGTACACCACCAGCTGCACCGCGCTGATGACCTTCATCAGGACCCAGAGGGCGCCCGCGAGGACGAGCAGCCGCCAGCCGGCCTCGGCCGCGACCCGCATCCCCCACGGCACGGCCGCGACGGGGTCGGGCCTGGCCGCTATCGCGGGCGCGTACGCGGGCGGCGGGGGTACGTGGTCGCCGCCGCCGTTCTCCGGCCGGGTGACGGGCACTTGGGACGCCTCGGCGGCCATGTGCGCGGGTGCCCGAGCGGCATCAGGGGCGTGCGGGGCGGTGTCCGGAGCGGAGTCGTCCCCGCCGTCGTCACGCTCGGCCTCGGCGCGGCGCTCGTCCAGCCGCTCCCCCATCCGGCTCAGCTCATCGCCGAGCCGGCCGAGCCATCCTGGAACTCGCGACATGATCCGCCCTCTTCCCCCGCGCTCTCTCACCACTCCCCCGGGAGTCGTCGGCTCCGACCGTACATGCCCGAAGCCCCTCACCGTAGGACGGCGAGGGGCTCAGGAAGGTTGACGGGCTCGGGGCCCGTCATGAAGCTGTACCGGCTTCTAGTACCAGTGGTTGGCCTGCCAGAAGGTCCAGGCCTCACACGGGCTGCCGTAGCGGCTGTCCATGTAGTTGAGGCCCCACTTGATCTGGGTGGCCGGGTTGGTCTGCCAGTCGGCGCCCGCGGTGGAGTACTTGGACGCGGGCAGCGCCTGGAAGAGACCGTAGGCACCGGAGGAGGCGTTGGTCGCCCGGTAGTTCCAGCTGGACTCGTGGTCCACGATGTTGCTGAAGCACTGGAACTGCCCGGCGGGCACCATCTGACGCGCCATCGCCTGTATCTGCGACGCCGAGTAAGAGGCCTGCGTGGCGAAGCTGGAGGCGTCGCGGGTGGCCGAACGGCTGGCGACCTTCTTGGCCTCCGCGCGTTCCTTGGCGTCCCTCTCCGCCTTCTCCTTGGCGTCGGCTGCCGCCTGCTGCTTGGCGACGGCGTCCTCGGCGGCCTTCTTACGGGCTGCTTCCTCCGCCGACTTCTGAGCGGCGTTGTCCGCGGCGATGGCCTGCGTCTCCGCCTGCTGCGTCAGGGTGGCGGTCTGCACCTGGGCCTGCTGGCCCGCGGGTATGTCGGCGAGGAGGGTCGCGTCGCTCGCCGTGGCCTCAGCCTCGTTGGTGGAGGGCTGAGCGGTGCTGCCCGAGGCAACACCCACGACTGCGCCGACTGTGGTGACCGCGGTGGCCGAAGCCACTGCGAATCCCCGGACCGAAATCCGGCTCACACGGTTTCCTTCCAGCATCGCCCGCTGTAGGTGACCCTCGCGGACGCAATCGTGCCCCTGACGCTGGCCTCCCAACTGCGGGGTCACGGGAGACACGGGCCCGGTGGGCAACTCCCGCTACGGGAGAGCCGCGTGGTGCTCGGGCGGCATACGACAGCCTCTGTGAAGTTCTGGTGTTCGTGGTGCTCTTCATGCTGTGGATGCACAAGTGTCGTATGCGGGGCCTGACAGGACTGAGACTCTGCCGGACGCGGTTGCCTCAAGGCAATTCTCATCCAAGTGGGAAAGCTCACACCTCGTTTGCCCCAGCGGTTTCACGGAAACAAGCGCACGGCACAACGCCGCCCGGCTAAGCTCCTGCGCTTCGCCGGGCGGCGCCAACTACCGCGTAACCCCTACAAGGTGGGGCGCTTCGCTCGCTCTCTCCTCACAAGGGGCCGTCCTCCAGCATCTCGGTGACCAGGGCCGCGATCTGTGAACGCTCCGACCGCGTGAGCGTGACGTGCGCGAACAGCGGGTGCCCCTTCAGCTTTTCGACAACGGCGACCACACCGTCGTACCGGCCGACCCTGAGGTTGTCGCGCTGCGCCACGTCGTGCGTGAGCACAACCCGCGAATTCGCCCCGATCCTCGACAGAACGGTCAAAAGGACGTTCCGTTCGAGGGATTGGGCCTCGTCCACGATCACGAACGCGTCGTGCAGGGAGCGACCGCGGATGTGGGTCAGCGGCAGGACCTCCAGCATGCCGCGCGCGGTGACCTCCTCGATGACGGCCTTGCCGGCGACGGACCCGAGCGTGTCGAAGACCGCCTGCGCCCACGGGCCCATCTTCTCGGCCTCGGTGCCGGGCAGATAGCCGAGCTCCTGGCCGCCCACCGCGTACAGCGGACGGAAGACCATCACCTTCTGGTGCTGACGCCGTTCGAGCACCGCTTCGAGGCCCGCGCAGAGCGCGAGCGCCGACTTGCCGGTGCCGGCCCGGCCACCCATCGACAGGATCCCGATGTCCGGGTCGAGGAGCAGATCGAGCGCGATGCGCTGCTCGGCGCTGCGTCCCTTGATGCCGAACGCCTCACGGTCGCCGCGCACCAGACGGACGTTGCCCTCGGCCGTGATCCTGCCGAGCGCCTTGCCGCGCTCGGACTGGATGGTGAGGCCGGTGTGGACGGGCAGCTCCGCCGCCTCCGGTACGTACAGGCTCTCCTCCTCGAAGAGGAGGTCCACCTGCTCACCGGAGAGCCGCAGCTCGGACATCCCGGTCCAGCCGGAGTCCGTGATGGCGAGCTCGGCGCGGTACTCCTCGGCGAGCAGGCCGACCGACGACGCCTTGATGCGCAGCGGCAGGTCCTTGGAGACGACGGTGACGTCGTACCCCTCGGCCTGGAGGTTGCGGGCGACGGCGAGGATGCGGGAGTCGTTGTCCCCCAGGCGGTAACCCGCCGGGAGAACGCCCGGATCCGAGTGGTTGAGCTCGACGCGCAGGGTCCCGCCCAGATCACCGATGGGGATCGGGGCGTCGAGGCGTCCGTGGCGGATACGGAAGTCGTCGAGCAGGCGCAGGGCCTGCCGGGCGAAGTATCCGAGCTCCGGATGATGCCGCTTGGCCTCCAGTTCCGTGACCACGACGATCGGGAGCACCACTTCGTGCTCGTCGAACCTGGTCAGGGCGTTCGGGTCGGCCAGCAGGACGCTGGTGTCGAGAACATAAGTGCGCCGGTCGGGCTGGCGCTTGTTGCTGGTCACCACGGAAGGACGTACCCCCTCGGATGAGGTCGGGGAGCGACAGAGGGATCCCGGGCCGGGCGGGGCGGGTCGTACCCGCCGGTCGACGGCCGCGATGCGTGGGCCGTGGACCGGCCCCCAGCCTCTCCAGCGGAGCACGTGCTCTCCGCGTGGTCGTCCTGGCGCAAAGGGCCTCCCGGGCGGACAGCCCCGTGCCGTCCGCTGAGACTCGACGTCCGTGAATCGGACATCGACCTGGAAGGCTTATTCCCTCGAACACGCGCGGCCATGCCACGGCATATGACGGCGCGCGCGTTAACTCCTGGTGACGTACGTCCCCGAGGTCAGCCGCCGTAACGCCGGTGACGGGCGGCGTAGTCGCGCAGGGCGCGCAGGAAGTCCACCTTGCGGAAGGCGGGCCAGAAAACTTCGCAGAAGTAGTACTCGGAGTGGGCCGACTGCCAGAGCATGAATCCGGACAGGCGCTGCTCGCCGCTCGTGCGGATGACGAGGTCGGGGTCGGGCTGCCCGCTGGTGTAGAGGTGCTTGGAGATCTGGTCGATGTCGACGCTCTCGGCGATCTCCTCGAGGGCGGTGCCCTTGTCCGCGTGGTCAAGCAGCAGGGAGCGCACCGCGTCGGCGATCTCCTGGCGGCCGCCGTAGCCGACCGCGACGTTCACGAGTATTCCCGTGTTGTCGGCGGTGGCCTGCTCGGCCTCCTTGAGGACGGTCTGGGTGCGGGCGGGGAGGAGGTCGAGGGTGCCGACGTGGTGGACGCGCCAGCGGCCGTCGACGGCGAGGCTGCGGACGGTCTCCTCGATGATGCCGAGGAGCGGCCGCAGCTCCTCCTCGGGACGGTCGAAGTTGTCCGTCGACAGCATCCAGAGGGTGACGACCTCGACGTCCGTCTCGGCGCACCAGCCGAGGAACTCCTCGATCTTGTACGCGCCGGCCTGGTGACCCTGCGCCGCAGTGCCACCGGAGGCCTTCGCCCAGCGCCTGTTCCCGTCGAGGATGACCCCGATGTGTTTGGGCACCTGATCGTGGTCGAGACGGCCTTCCACCCGGCGTGCGTAAAGTCCGTACACCAGGTCGCGCAGGTTCACTGTCTTTCAGCCCCTCCGTGCAGACGGCAGTCCCCGAGGGCGAAAGCCTACCGCTGTGAGGCGTCGCCCTCACTGTGGGGTGTCTGTGCTCCGATGCTGTGGGCTGTCGGTGCTCTGACGTAGCTTCGTACCCATGAACGACACGTCTTCCTACCGCGCCGCCGCGGACCGCTACGACTCGATGGAGTACCGGCGCAGCGGCCGCAGCGGTCTCAAGCTGCCCGCGATCTCGCTCGGCCTGTGGCACAACTTCGGTGACGACCGCACCCTCGACTCGCAGCGGGAGATCCTCCGCCGCGCTTTTGACATCGGTGTCACGCACTTCGACCTCGCGAACAACTACGGGCCGCCCCCCGGCTCCGCCGAGCTGAACTTCGGCAAGATGTTCGCCCAGGACTTCGCCCCGTACCGGGATGAGCTGGTCATTTCGACCAAGGCGGGCTATCTCATGCACCCGGGCCCGTACGGGGAGTGGGGCAGCCGCAAGTACCTGCTGTCGTCCCTCGACGCGTCCCTGTCACGGATGGGCCTCGACTACGTCGACATCTTCTACTCCCACCGCTTCGACCCGGACACCCCGCTCGAGGAGACGATGGGCGCGCTCGCGTCCGCCGTGCAGCAGGGCAAGGCGCTGTACGTGGGTGTGTCCTCGTACAACAGCGAGCAGACCGCCGAGGCGGCGCGCCTGCTGAAGGAGATGGGTGTCCCAGCACTCATCCACCAGCCCTCGTACTCGATGATCAACCGCTGGACCGAGGACGACGGCCTGCTCGACACGCTGGAGACGGCCGGCATGGGCTGCATCTCCTTCGTGCCGCTCGCGCAGGGCCTGCTCACGGACAAGTACCTCAAGGGCATCCCGGAGGGGTCGCGCGCCACGCAGGGCAAGTCCCTCGACCCGGGCCTCGCGGGCGACTCCGAGGTCATCCGCCGGCTGAACGGGCTGAACGACATCGCTCAGCGCCGCGGCCAGTCCCTCGCGCAGCTCGCGCTCAACTGGGTGCTGCGGGACGAGCGGATGACGTCGGCCCTGATCGGCGCCTCCAGCGTCCGGCAGCTCGAGGAGAACGTGGCGGCGCTGGCGGGCCCGAAGCTCACCGACGAAGAGCTGTCCGAAATCGACTCGTTCGCAGTGTCGACCCCGGGCACGAACATCTGGGCCGGACGGAGCTGACCCCTCCCGTTCCGTTCCGCGGGCCGCGGCCCTCGCGCCAGGACACTCCCTAGGCGCCGGGGGTACGCGGCCTGCGGAACCACGCGCCCGTGCTCGCCTGGCCGAGCAGGACGACCATGACGACCGCTCCGACCAGCGCGATGGGCCCGCCGATGTTGCCGCGCATCGTTGCGCTCAGGCCGAGCAGGATCTGCACGCTCGCGATGACGATCGACGTGACGCGCAGCCCACGTCCCGCCCTCCCGTAGAAGCAGGCGAGGACCAGCAGCGCGACGCCGAAGATGTTCCCGCCGAACGCGGCGCCGGCGCCCCGTGCCCCCTCCGTCACGCCGACGGCCACGGAGGCGAGGAGCGCGAGGCCGACCATCACGTACGTGGTCGTCCGGGCGGCGCGGAGCGAGGACGGCATGCTCAGGGGCGGCGCTGGGGCGACCTGCGGGTTCACCCCGTACGGTCCGGGCGCTTTGCAGGGGCCGGGGATGTAGGGGACGGGAGCGCCGTGCTGACCCGGGCCGCCGTACGGGCCGGGAGCGGAGGGCGGCGCCTGGTGCGGATAGTCGTTCGGCATGCCGGGGACTCTAATCGCGGCTCCGTGGCCCGGGGGGCGCACGCGCGCGGCCCGGTCGGAGACAAAAAAACGGGCCGGTCCGAGGGGGGGAGACGGACCGGCCCGAGGGGGGGTTTCCACCATAACCCTTCGTAAGTGATGGTGGGTGCATCGGCGTGCCACAACTACTCTCCGAAGTCGCCCGACGACGGCTGGAGGTCTGTTTCCGGCCGCTTCGGGCGGGGTTTCGCAATGGTTTTCCCGGCTTGCGGCCCGGGCGGGGGCGTCCCCCTCACGGAGTAGTCGTGCGACGAACGCGCGCTTGACGCCACAGCGGCCCGGAGGTTGGCTGCGCACCCATGGCGACCTTCACCGTGCCGGGACTCGAGGCCGAACTTCCCCTGGAAATAGCAGAGTCGGGGCCTGCGCGGCGGCGCGGGCTGCTCGGCCGGGACGGGGTGAACGGCGCGCTGCTGCTGACGGCGTCGTCGAGCGTCCACACCATGGGGATGCGCTTCGTGGTGGATGTCGCGTACCTGGACCGGCGGGGCACGGTGCTCGCCGTGCGGACGATGCGGCCGGGGCGGATCGGACTCCCCCGGCTGCGCGCCCGGCGTGTCCTGGAGTCCGAGGCGGGGGCGATGGCCCGTTGGGGCGTGCGGCGCGGGGTGCGGGTGACGATTCGGGGCGGTGACCACGAGAGCGGGTGACGGTCCGGGGTGGTGACGGCCCAGGGCGGCGTCTCGCGTCTCGCGGGAGGGCTTGGTGATCGCGGCAGGTCCGGTGACCGTGGTTGAGGGGAAGGCACGCGGCACCGCGCAGCCCCCTCCACTGCACGGTGCCGCCGCGCAGCTTTGCTCACGCGAATTACCTTGGTCTGAACCTACGTGACGGTGACACGTGTAGCGAGCCATTGTCGATAACGATGCGGAATCGTTTGGACGGCGGGCCTCCGGAAGATGCCCGGCGAACTCCTCCCGCTTGCACACCAATTGCCGTGAATCACCCGGCGATCGGCTTGCGGGCCTCGATCAGGTGGCGGGTGCTGTGAGCGACGAACGGCCCTTCCTTCGCGAGCCGTTCATGCAGCTCAAGGAGTCGCGGCCGGTACGCCTCGACGGTGAAGCCCGGGACCATCCAGATCACCTTCCGCAGGAAGTGCACGACGGCGCCGATGTCGTAGAACTCGATGCGCAGGCGCTCGGCGCGCAGGTCGACGACTTCGAGGCCGGCGACCTCGGCCTCGGCGCGCTCGCCCTCCGGGTCGCGGCCGTTCCTGACTTCCGCCGGCTGCGGGCCGAGGAAGAACTCGACGACCTCGAAGACGCTGCTCGGGCCGACGTGCTGCGCGAAGTACGCACCGCCGGGCGTCAGTACCCGGGCGATCTCGGCGAACGGGGCCTTCACCGGGTGGCGGCTGGTCACCAGGTCGAACGTGCCGTCGGCGAACGGCAGCGGCGCCCCCTCCGTCGAGGCGACGACCACGACTCCGCGCGGGGCGAGGAGCGCGGAGGCCTTGGCGACGTTGGGCGGCCAGCCCTCGGTGGCGGCGATCAGCGGAGGCAGTTTCGGGGCGGAGGCGAGGACCTCACCGCCGCCGGTCTGGAGGTCGAGCCCGGCCGAGGCGCGTGCCATGCGCTCGCCCATGGCGCGTGCGTACCCCCAGGAGGGCCGCTCCTCGGTGGCCCGGCCCTCGAACCACGAGAAGTCCCAGCCGTCCACGGGGGCGGCGGCCGCCTCCGTGACGAGCTCGTCGAAGGGGCGGCCGACGTGGGTGGGAGGTGTGCTCATGGGGCCATGTTCGCAGCGGCGTACCCGCGACGGCACGTGCTTTTTGTACTGCCCGCGCGGGAGGGTGCGTTGTCGGCGGGCGCTGTTACGTTCCCCGGCATGGGAATCCACGTGCCCTACACCGGGGGCGAGAAGGAAAGTCTGCTGGCGGCGCTCGACCGGCACCGCGATGTCGTGCTCTGGAAGCTGGAGGGGCTCGACGAGGAGCAGGTGCGGCGGCCGATGTCGCCTTCGGGGAACAGCCTCCTCGGCCTGGTCAAGCATCTGGCATCGGTCGAGTACGGCTGGTTCTGCGAGACGTTCGGGCGGCCGGTGGAGCCGCTGTGGTTCGACGCGGAGACGGACGAGGACCTGCGGGTGGGCCCCGAGGAGTCCACAGAGAGCATCACCGCGTTCTACGGCCGGGCGCGGGCCGCGGCCGACTCCGTGATCGGCGACATCGGGCTCGAGGAGACCGGCACGTCGTGGGACGGCAGGAAGGTGTCGATGCGGTGGGTGCTCATCCACATGCTGGAGGAGACGGCCCGGCACGCGGGACACATCGACATCCTGCGCGAGCTGATCGACGGCGCGGCGGGGGATCACCAGAGGGCGTCACGGGCGTGATCGCCGCGCGCCGACCGCCGGATTCCCAGGCGACGGCCGCCGGATTGCCGGGCGATGGCCGCTTGATCGTCGTGCGCCGGCCGCCGCACGGTCGCGTCACGGCCCCGTCGCCCCCGCCGTTTTCCCACCGGGCCCTCACCGAACTCCCGCCCGGTTCCCCGACCGAGCCGCTGAAGTGGGCGGGGGCGGTCACCGTCCGCCCGGCCTCGGCCTACGGGGGTTCTCCACGTACCCTGGGCGGATCCGCTCCGGGCACCGCTGCCCGACACAGGTAACGGCACCGTCCGTCCCGCGCCGAAATGCGAGCACATGTCCGATCGTTCCCTCCGCTCCGTTCGTTCTGCCCGTTCAGCGATAGCGGCCTGGCTCACCCGCCTCTACTTCGCCCGGCTCCGGAAGAAGGGCGGCCTCGACCTCTCCGTCCTCTCGAAGCTGCCCGACGCGGCGCTCCTTCCGCTGCGCCGCGAGGGCCTCGACCCGGTGGCCGAGATCGGCGAGCTGCGTGACCGGGAGCCGGTCAGCAGGCTGCCCATCCCCGGCATGACGGTCTGGCTGGTCACCGGCTACGACGAGGCGAAGGCGGTACTGGGCCACGGGTCCGCCTTCAGCAACGACTTCCGGAACCTGGTCGGCAACACCGGTGTCACCGACGACCAGAACCCGGGCGGACTCGGCTTCACCGACCCGCCGGACCACACCCGGCTGCGGAAGATGCTGACGCCGGAGTTCACGATGCGCCGGCTCTCCCGGCTCACGCCCCGTATCCACGCCATCGTCGAGGAGCGCCTCGCCGACCTCGCGAAGGCGGCGGACGCCGACGGCACGGTGGACCTCGTCGAGCACTTCGCGATGCCGGTGCCCGCGCTGGTGATCTGCGAACTGCTCGGCGTCCCCTACGAGGACCGGGACGACTTCCAGCAGTTCTCCGTGGCCCGCTTCGACGTGTTCGGCGGCGCGGGCGCGTCCTTCAGTGCCGTGTCCCAGTCCCTCGACTACCTGCGCGGGATCGTCGCCGAGCAGCGCCGCAACCCCGGCGACGGCCTCCTCGGCATGCTCGTACGCGAATACGGCGACTCCATCACGGACGAGGAACTCACAGGCCTCGCCGACGGCGTCCTCACCGGCGGCCTGGAGACCACCGCGAGCATGCTGGCGCTCGGCACGCTCATCCTGCTCCAGAACCCCGAGCACTTCACCGCGCTGCGCGACGCGGAGGACCCGGAGGCCGTCGCCGCACCCTTCGTCGACGAGCTGCTGCGCCATCTGACTGTCGTCCAGACCGCGTTCCCGCGCTTCGCGCGCGAGGACGTCGAGATCGGCGGGGTCCAGATATCCGGCGGCGACATAGTCCTCGTCTCCCTCAGCGCCGCCGACCGCGACGCACGCCTCGGCGAGGACATGGACCGCTTCGACCCGTCCCGCCAGGTCACCGGCTCCCACCTCGCGTTCGGTTACGGCATCCACCGCTGCATCGGCGCCGAACTCGGCAAGATGGAACTTCGCGCGGCCTTCCCCCAACTGGTCCGCCGCTTCCCGGAGTTGAAGCTCGCCGTCGAGTCCCGCGACCTGGAATTCCGCAAGCTGTCGATCGTGTACGGGGTGGACACGCTGCCGGTCTACGTGGCCTGAGGCGCGGTCCAGCCCCAGCACACCACTGTGCTTCCGATGCCGATCGGACGGCAGCAAGCCGGTCCGAAGTCAGCACCCCTCGCGCCCTGACTGGAGCGTCCCCGCCCGGATAACCGGACGGGGATGCTGTCGCGCTCGCCGCGCTACGTGCAGCGGTGCTCAGATCGTGCTATTTGATGCGTTCACCCAGCCTGGCCAACTGCCGTTCTGAGTCCTTCATGTGCCACCATTCGAACAAGCGGATTCGAAAGGCTGATGCCACGCTCCGGACCAGGTGATGAGGCGGCTGGCCGTCGAAGACGGCCATCTCCGAACTATCGCTTTCAAGTCGCACCCGCCAGCGTTGCCCGTAGGCTGTCAGCTCGAGTTCGACCGTGAAGCGCCGGCCATGCTCCACCACGCGAAAGCCGACCACGTCGAGTTCCGCGCTCCCGTCGTCCAGCCGCCCCATCAGATGTGGGACGAGAAGGTCACGAACACCTTCTGCTGTCGGCATGGGAGTCCTCCTAGCAAGCGGACGAAGCAAGGCTGGCCGGCTTGTACGCGGTCACGACCCCCTGCGGCTTGATGCGGGGATCCCGGCCGTAAGGCCCGGGGTTCGTCACGACCTTGAACAGCGTCCGAGGCGGGCAGCCGGTGAACTTGCGTTCATATGTGCGCTCCCCGGGTTGGTCGACTGTGATGGTACCGCTCCAGACAGTCGTGTTGATCTTCTTACTGAAGTTGCCACTCCAGCGGCCACGCTTCACCAAGTGCTTGTAGCCCCACGTCGACGTGCCACAGCGCAGCGGCACCACCGCGGGGCCGCGGTAGTACTTCTTCACGATGGTCTTCGCAGGCTTCCCCGTGCAGGCATTAGCTGCAACACCCGCGACAGTCTCCGGGCCGGACGATGCGGCGGCCGGCTCGACGGCCAGCGGCAGTGCGAAGCATGTTGCGGCAACGCTGACGACAATAGTGTTTGCGAATTTCAACGAGCTCCCCCTTTGTGGTCGTTACTGCATGTACATGCCTATCAGCAGCAAGTCGCGCAATGGGGGTTGAGATGCACCTCTGACTTAAAGGTGATCACGAGTTGACCGGCGCGTCACCAAGTGCCAGATCCTTGACTTCGTGGCTCGAGTAAGGCATATGAATGTCCGCTCAGACCAGGCGTATTCCTGAGGTGATGGCTGTGGGGCTGTCCAGCGTGGAACAGGTCAAAGAACTCAGATCACCTTGCGCGACCTGCAAGTGGGCCTCCCGACCAGAGATCCAGTCGTGACGTACAAGCCTTCGGACACCGAGAATCATGTAGAGGTCTTGATTCAGGATCAGACGGGCACGGTGTCGGCTTCCAGGTAGACGCCTCGCGGACGAAGCAAGAGATTCTGCCCGACCTTGGCGACAGAATCCCAGACGACTTCGTTGAGCTATTCACGGTTGGTCTGCCTATTGTTCCTGGAACGCAGCGGCCTGCTGTCCCGGAAATCGTCAGTGGCGTCGCTGTCTGGGTGGACCCAGGGGAACCTCCAACTGGTCCTGCGCGAAGGGCGAATAGCAATAGGGCAGATCAGGTACCCCCAGGTGCGCCGCGTCCGGCTGTGTGGACTGGTCGGCGCCTTCGCGATCGGGCTCCGTCGAGGTGGCCATCACGCAGGTCGGTTTCAAAGGCGTGGTGATCCATACGACCAACGAGAACAAGAACCCGCACATCACCACGGTCGGCCGTTCCTACAGCTCGCTCACCGCATAGTGCAGGCCGAAACAGGCGGGGCCGGGACGCTCCCCGGCCCCGCCGGCAGATCAGTTGGCTTCTGCCGTCCGACACTGCTCACACCGGCACGGCGGGTACGCGGACGAAGGCACGGGCTGATCCTCGGCCGAGGCGACGAGCACCCTCACCTCTCCTCGGTCGCCCACGACCTCACCGCCGGCTCTCACCCGGTAGACACGGAGGGTGAGCCGAGAGCGTCGCACTGGAGGCTCCAACTCACCTTCCCCACCCAGGAGTTCCAGCTCGTCGACGAGAGGCGGCGGGTAGTGGGCGGCGGCGCATTCCTGGCAGGCGTAGACGTTGAAGCCGGGGCCGGTCGCCGCGTGCACCTCATGCACGAGGACAGGTTCACCCGTGACGCATTGGCAGCGGGCACACATGCGCACCGCCGGACGGCGAGGGGCTGTCATTGTGCGCCTCCGTGGATGAGGTGCGGATGCGGACCCACGTCGATGCCGAAGGTGGCCAGGTACAGAGCGCGGCGGCGTCCGCGTTGGCGATGGCGTTCGCCGGGCGCCAGGAGGTAGGGGCGTACGAGCGCGGACGCGGCGCCGTCGAGGCGTTCGGTGTGGCGGGGTGGGGGCGGGGCGAGCGGCGAGGTGCGGATGCCTAGGCGGTGGCGGCCTTGGGGTGGTGGGGTGCAAGTCTTCAGCACCCAGAGGAGGAGTCGGACGGTATGGTCCAGCACGTTGACGCTCCTTTGCAGCGTTGACCGTGCCCCGGGGCGGTCCAGTCCACCGTCGCCGGGGTCTCATGCGACAAATCCTAGTCAGCATCGCACAGCTATGCATAGCAGTTAGATGCAATCCATTGATTGGCGCAGCTCATGACTGTCGTACGTTGTTCGATATGGCTGCTGATTCCGGCGGGTTCCGCATCGACCCCAACAAGATCGCCTACGTCTACACGCAGGTGGCGGACCACATCGCCCAGCGGATCAAGGACGGCGACCTGCACCCGGGAGCACGCCTGCCCGGCGAGCGCGACCTCGCCGCCGAATACGGAGTCGCCTACCTGTCCATCCGCCGCGCCACCAAGGAACTCCGTGAGCGTGGCCTCGTCGTCACCCTGCCTGGCAAGGGCACCTTCATCGCCTACCCCGAGTCCGCCTCTGAGCACGCAAAGGACTCGGACGGCACCGAGGACTGATCACCGCGGGGCAAAGCAGGAGGGGATCGGCGCAGCTGGCCTCCGGTGGGTGGTCGCCCATGCCTCCCTCCCTGTCGGCGTCGGCTCATAGTCCGGTGGGGGCCGACTTTCATGGGCTGAGGTTCGGACGTTGCGGTCGGATTGAACGTCCACTGCGGACAGGTCAAACGACCCCGCCGCGTCGCCCAGTTGGGATGCCGAGCCGAGAGCTCACGCCTTCGGGAACGACACCTCCACGCGGCGGTTCTTCTTGCGGCCCTCTTCGCTGTTGTTGTCGGCGATCGGGTAGTCCTCGCTGTAGCCGCGCACCGCGAACGTGACGTCCTGGTCCTGTGAACCGAGGGCTGCCGCCAGCTCGTCGTGCACGGCCTCCGCGCGCTTCTTCGAGAGCGTCAGCCCGTGGGCGTACGACCCGAGGTCGTCCGTGAAGCCGAAGACGCGGACGTTCGTGGCGTTCTGCGCCTTGATCTCGTCGGCGATGGCCTGGATCCGGGACTTGGCGTCCGGATTCAGCTTGGAACTGTCCTTCTGGAACAGCACCTCCGCCTGGAGCGCGAACTTCACGTCCTGGTTGGTGTCCTCGCGCCGCTCGTCGCCGGACAGGTCCTCGACGACGGACTTGATGTCGAGCACCTTGGCCGGCGCGAGCGTGGCGCCGTCGGCGAGCTTCAGCCCCGGACTGTTGGCGTCGACCTCCGGCGGCGGCGAAGTGGTCGTACTCCCCGGAGGAGCGCCTGACGGCTCCGGATCATCGGCGTAGGCGCTGCCGCTGAGGCTTCCGCTGAGGGTGATCAGGGCGACGGTGGTAAGGGCGGCGAGGCGCCGGGTGAGGGGCATGGGTCACTCGCCCTCGGAGATTTCTACGGGGGCGGGGGGCATGCCGCCGACTTGGAAGTCGACCTTGGTGGTGCCCTCGGGTGGTGCGGGGAACTGCGCGTACCAGTCTGCGGACTGACCCGCGTCCACGCCGCCGCCCTCGAACTTCGTGCAGAGGCAGCGCCCTTGGGTGTCCCGGAGGATGAGGTATTTCTTCTTGCCAGCCTTGTCCACGACAGAGGCACCGGCAAGGGACGATCCGTTCTTGCTCAGTTCGCGCTCGTCGCCCCGCCAGTCGGCCGCGATCCAGAACTTGCCTCCGCCGTTGGTCACCTTGCCGGAGAGGGTGAGAAAGCCCCCCTGGTCCCGGGCCGCCGAGGTGACTGTGAGCGTGATTCCGTTGCTCTTTACTTCCGCCAGCGTCTGTTCCGAAGAAGGAGAAGCGGACGGCTTCTCGTCGCCCTGGCCGGTGTCCTGCTTCGGTGAGGCCGAGGACTTCGACTCGGCCTTTCCGTCGTCGCCACCACCGCAGCCGGCCATCGTGAGTACCAGCCCTGTCGTGATCGCCAGAGCGGTCATTGCCGTGCGTTGCCGAGTCTTCATCGAAGCGCGTTCCTTCACTAGTCAGTCGGCCAGATGGACGGAGAACAGGGTGGACGCATCGGGGAGATCTCCCAGTTCGAAGTCACCCGGGTCGAAGTCGAAGGACTCACCGCCGTCGCAGTCGAACTCCACCGCCTTTTCCGGATCGGAGGAAGGAGTGACTTCGCAGCGCGGCTCGATGACAGCCGTGGCCTCAGCCTTCGCGTAATCGGACTCGGTGCCGGGGATGATCGAATCACCGACGGGGTCCAGGGATTCCACTTTCACCCAATAGCCGGGATACCCATTGACCTCCGCCGGCTGGAACCCGGTTACCCGCGCGTCGTTGTTCGCAGCGAGAGCACTCGCCGCCGTTTCGGCGCCGTCCCCGTTCGGTTTCTGCCCTGCAAGCCAGTCGAGCCAGTCATCCCCGTGCCCGATGGCCTGCCCCAGTCCATCGATGAGGTCGTCTCTCGCGTCCTGTGCCGCCGCCAACGCCGCAGCATCGGCAGCCGACTGGGCGCCGTTGCGCGCCGATGCCGCCTGGGCGAAGGCGAAGAACGCGAACGCGACGAAGAGCAGAATTCCCGTGAGCCAGATGTAGATGGGCAGGGTTTGTCCGCGATCGTCGCGGAGGCCAACGAGAATCAGCCGCCGGTCACTTCGGTAACCGCGTCCCGAATCGCGCCGGAGATCATTCCGTCGAGACCGATCTGGTCGATCAACGTAAAGATCCCGGCAATCAGGATCATCAACCCCGCGTACTCCACGAACCCCGCGCCGGAATCCCGCTCTCTCCCGCGGACGCGGTCCCCCACCGTCACGGTCCACTTCACCCACACCCCGAGTACGCGTTCCTTCAGCACGGTTTCCCCTTCGTTCCCGCCCGACTTCACCGCCCCGAACCTCCCGGGCACCATACGCAACGTACGGGAACTGCAACCCTCTGTGCCGTGTTTCGCACATTAACGGCGCACGCTTGACCGGAAGTTGGTCGCTTCCTGTCATGCCCCTCACCGCCCGTCGTACGCCACCACGACCCCACCCAGGTCGCAGGCGACCTTCGCGCCGAGGGTGGTGTCGCAGAGGCTCACGGTCCAGTTCCCCGCGGTGACCAGCTCGGCGGGGACGCCGCGGCACTTGATCGCCTCGCGAAGGGCGGCGTCGCGGCGGGCGTGGGTCGGGTGCAGGGTCAGGACCGCGCAGTTGGTGGAGCCCGAACCCAGCTTTCCGGTCTCGCACTTGATGCTTCCGGTGCTCGTGGTCTCCCGCTGGAAGCAGCCCACGGAGGCGGCCACGTCGTCGGCCAGGGCGTCCACCTTCTTGTAGGTGGGTGTGGAAGGGATGTGCAGGAGTGGGTACTTGGGGGTCTTCGCGTCCAGGGCCACCGCGTGCAGCGCCTTCGCGATCGCCGGGGCGGACGGCGGGTCCATGACGCGGATGTACCAGTTCCCCGCCGCGACCAGCGTCTGCGCATACGCGCCCGTGCGCCGGGACTCGACCGACGTACCGATCTCCGTCTTCGACACGACGTCGGGGTCGAAGACCGAGATCTCGTTCTCGACCTTCACCCCGTCGACCGTCGCGACGCAGTCCGCCGTGGAGCTGCCGTCGTAGTCCCGGCTGCGCACGGTCTCGCAGTCGAGGCCGGCCTCGCCCATCGCCCGTACGACCGCCTTCGCCGTGGTGTACGTCGGCGTGGGCGGCACCTCGGACGGGAGCGCCGTACCCGTCGGCTCGGGATGGGATGCGAAGCCGGCGCAGGCCGTGAGCGTAGCCAGGGCCAGACCGGTGTCCACCGCCCACACCTGTCTCCTCGTCATCGGTGAGCCCGAACCGTTCCGCTCGACATGCGATCCCCCGTCGGTGAGTCAGTCGCCGCCATTGCGAAATTCGCAACTGCCAACCAATCGCTCACGCCACTGTAACCACTCAACGCCTAGCGCAGCAGTCCCTCAACGTCCCAGAATCGAACCGAAGTTGGATCCGGAGCCGAGGAACATGCCCGTCGCGATGAGGATCATCGTGGCCGGGAGCATGAAGACGAGGGTGACCATCGTGGCCTTCGGAATCGTCTTCGCGGCCCGTCGGCGGGAGTTCTGGGCGTCGGTGCGCCGCATGTCCGTGGCGATCTGGATGAGGGTCTCGGCGATGGGCGAGCCGAGTTCCTCGCCCTGCTGGAGCGCGGAGACGAACTGCGCGACCTGTTCGGACGCATTGCGCCGGCGCAGCTCGTCGAACGCCTGACGCCGGCTGACGCCCATGTCCATTTGCCGGAGCGTAATGCGCAACTCGTCGGCCCACGGCCCCTCGTACTTCTCGGCGACCCGGTCGAGCGCCTGCCGGAAGCCGAGGCCCGCGCTGACGACGACGGCGAGTACGTCGAGGAAGTCGGGGAGCGTGCGGTCGATGACCTCTTTGCGCTCGCGTGTGGCCTGCCAGATCAGACCGTCCGCGGCGAGGAGGCCGAACGCGAGGGTGAGGGCGGCGAAGAGCGTCTGGCCGTTGGTGAGGAAGACCAGGCCGAGGACGACGCCGAAGATGCCGTAGACCGCGCGGCGCGCGGCGTAGCGGTCGATGGTGAGGCCGCCCGGGTTCCCCGCCATGTCGATCTTGCGGCGTTTCGAGGCGACGCGGCGGGGACCCATGGCCCGAAGGACGAGGGGGGCGAAGCGCATGCCCAGGCGGTCGACCGCGGACCCGGCTGCGGACACGCGCGTGGCGCCGACTTCGAGGGCGATGGCCAGGTCGCCGGGGAGCTTGGCCTCGGCGCGGTACATGCGGATGCCCAGGAAGATCCCGAGGACGGCGAGGCCCATCGCGAGGGCGAGCAGCAGCCCGATCAGACCCGTACTCATGACCTGCCCCGCTCGGTATGGGCCGGATGACGGACGCCCATGTCAGACCTCGATCTTCCCGAGCCGGCGGATCACGAAGAACCCGATCCCGTACAGGCCGAGCGAGACGAGGATCAGCGCCTGGCCGACCGGCGATCCCGTCACTCTGGCCAGCGCGCCCTCGTTCGACGAGTTGATCAGGAGCAGCGAGCCGAGACCGAGGAGCGGCACGGTGAACGCGGTCGCGTTGACCTCGGAGAGCATCGTGCGGATCTCGCGCCGGGTCTCCTTGCGGTCCTCCAGGGTCTGGGTGAGGTTCCGCAGGGACGACACGACCGAGCCGCCCGCCTTGTTGGCGAGGACGAGGGTCGTGACCAGGACGACGAGTTCGCGGGACGGGAGGCGGTCGGCGAGCTCGCCGAGGGTGTCGTCGATGGTGCGGCCGAGCGCGAGCTGGTCGGCGACCATGGACAGCTCCTCGCCCGCGGGCGCCTCCAGCTCCTCCGCGGCCATCGCGAGGGACGTACGCAGGGCGAGCCCGGCGGCGGTGGCGTTGGCCAGGAGGCGTGCCACGTCCGGGAGTTGATTGATGAACGCCTCGATGCGTTTCTGCCGCTGCCAGTTGAGGAAGATCACGGCGCTCCACGCGCCGACGAGCCCCGCGATCGGCCCGAAGAAGGGCGCGAGCGCGGCCGACGCGATCAGCCAGAGGGCGACGACCACGGCGAGTACGTACGTGAAGAACTCCCCCGCGGTCAGGTCGAGCCCCGTCGCGGACAGGCGCAGATGGATGGCGCGGCCGAGCCGGGTGCGGCGCAGCCTGCGGTCGACGGTGGCGAAGCGGCGTACGCGACCGGGGGCACCGCCGTGCGGCCCGGCGCCCGACAGGCCGTCGAGCCGGTCGACGAGGGCCTGTCGCTGCGCGCGCCCGGACGCGTACGCATGAAGGCCGACGACGGCGAGTGCGCAGGTCAGGATGGTGGCACCGAGGGCGATGAGGGCGGGGTCGCTCATGATCCGCCACCCTCGACGGCGGGTCGCTCGGTCCTCATCCGATGGCCTCCCTCGTGTTGCGTCCGTCGATGCCGTCCAGTACGCCGAACGCCGGTGGGATCGGCTCGTTCGCGACGTACAGGCGCTCGGCCACGCGGCGCGGCAGCGGCAGATGCTCGAAGGTGCCGCGCACACGGTGGTCGTGGCCGAGCGGGTGCGGCACGAAGCGGGAGACCGTCGAGATCCTGAACTGTTCGCGGCCGTGCGAGACCAGCAGGGCGATCTCGGTGACCTTGCGCGAGCCGTCGGCGTGCCGGGTGAGCTGGACGAGGACGTCGACGGCCGAGTTGATCTGGTCCTTGAGCGCCTCGAACGGGATCTGCACCTCGGACATGGACCCGAGGGTCTGCAGGCGCATGAGGGCGTCCTCGGCGGCGTTCGCGTGGACGGTGGCGAGCGAGCCGTCGTGGCCGGTCGACATGGCCTGGAGCATGTCGAGGGTCTCGCCGCCTCGGACCTCGCCGACGATGATGCGGTCGGGGCGCATGCGCAGGGAGTTGCGGACCAGGTCTCGGATGGTGATCTGGCCCTTGCCCTCGACGTTGGGGGGCCGCGATTCGAGGCGGATCACATGGTCCTGCTGGAGCTGGAGTTCCGCCGAGTCCTCGATGGTGATGATGCGCTCGTGGGGCGGGACGAGGCCGGAGAGCGCGTTGAGGAGGGTGGTCTTCCCGGAACCCGTACCGCCGCTCACGATGACGTTGAAGCGGGCGCGGACGAACGCGGACAGCAGCATCAGCATCTGCTCGTCCAGCGAGCCGAGGCCGATCAGCTCGGGCAGGGTGTAGGCGCGCGGGAAGCGGCGGATCGTGAGGGTGGCGCCGGTGAGGGACAGCGGCGGGATGATCACGTTGACGCGCTCGCCGGTGGGCAGGCGGGCATCGACCATCGGGTTCGACTCGTCGACGCGCCGGTTCACAGTGGAGACGATGCGCTCGATGGTCTGCATGAGCTGTTCCTGCGAGGCGAAACGCAGGGGGAGCTGCTCCACGCGCCCGGCACGCTCCACGAAGATCGCGTCCGGGCCGTTGACCATGATCTCGGTGATGGACGCGTCGGCGAGAAGGGGTTCCAGTACGCCGAGCCCGAGCGCCTCGTCGACGACGCGGCGGACCAGCTGGCTGCGTTCGGAGGAGGAGAGGACCGGGCCCTCGCGGCTGATGATGTGGCCGAGGACGCGTTCGAGACGGATCCGCCGGTCGGCCGCCGCGAGCGACGACATCTCGGCGAGGTCGATCTCCTCCAGGAGCTTCGCGCGGTAGACGGCGACGAGGCCGTCGTCGCGGGAAGGGCCGGGCTCCTCGCGGACCGTCACCCTTGATCGCAGGCTCATGTTCCGGCTCAACCCCCTTCCGGGTCACGGTCGTTCGGCATGGTGGCGGTGCGCCGTACGTCCCACCGGTCGTCCAGGAACGGGACGAGGACCGGGACGTGCACGGTGACGGTGGCGGTGGTCGTGTCGCCGCCTCCGCCTCCGGCGTCGATGTCCGCGTCGAGCCAGCCGCTCATCGCGGCCTGCCCGGCGCCGGTGCCGTCGCCGCCCTGCGACTGCACACGGGCGGCGGCCCTGGCGCCGGAACCGGCCTGGTTCGCGCTGTAGCCGACGAGGCCCAGCTGGATGGCGGCCATGCCGATGAGGAGGAGGAAGGGCAGGAACCCGGTGAACTCGAGGATGGAGACGCCTCGGTCGTCGGTGCGCAGGCTGCGGCGGGGGCCGCTTCCCGTCCGCGGGCGCCGGGCGCCGTCGATTCCCGTCCGAGCCCGCCGCCCGAGCCCGCGCCGGAGACGGCCCCTTGCGCCCGGGAGCCGTCGCCTCACGGCGTGCCCCCCTGGTCGTTCTCCCTCGCGGCGCCCGCCTCGCCCTTGACGGTCCACCCGGCGTCGATCCCGGGGAAGAACACCGGCACCTCGAGCTGCACGGTCGCCTTCATCACCGACCCGTCGGGTCCGCAGGTGATGGCGGCGCCCTGCCACGCCCCGGGCAGATTCTTCTCGCCCGCGGTCTGGCACGCGCCCGCCGTGTCGCCACTCCCGGCCTCGGCGGAGGTCGCGGCTCTGGCCGCCTCGTCCGCCGCGTTCCCGGCGAGCGAGTACGTGTACCCGTACAGGACGCACTGCCACAGCAGGCCCATCACCACGAGCAGCAGCGGGAACATGCCCGCGAACTCCAGGGTGACCGCGCCCTTGTCGCCGCCGCGGCGGCGGGCGCGGCGGCCGGTTTCCTGCGCGGCGGCGTCGACGAGGCCGAGCTCGCCCGCGAGCCCCCACAGCGCCTGCTTCACCGTCGACCGGCTGTCGAGGTCCTGCATGCGGCCCGCGTCGACCGCGCCCTGGAGCTCCTTGAACCCGGCGGGCACGCTGGCTCGCGCGACCCGGGTGCCCGTCACGCGCTCCACGAGCGACGCGGTGATCTCGGATCCACGCGCGTGACGGTTGATGACGGTGACGGTCTCCTCGGCCTTGCGGATCTGGAGGCGGTCCCACATACGGATCATGCGCTTCGCGGCGCGTACGGCGACGACGTCGGGGGTGACCAACAGGATTGCCTGGTCGGCGAGTTCGACGGCCGCCGCGTTCGCGGACCCCATCTGCGTACCGCAGTCGATGACCACGAGGTCGTAGCGGCTGCGCAGCGCCTGGACGACCTGGCGGGCCACGCGGTCGGTGACCTCCTCGCCACGCTCGCCGTCGGACGGCGCGAGCAGGAGGCCGAGACCGGTCTCGTGGGTGTAGACGGCGTCCTGGAGGACGCGCGGGGTGATGTCGCGGATGGCGGCGAGGTCGGCGACGGAGCGGCGGAACTGGACGTCGAGGTACGACGCGACGTCACCGGACTGCAGGTCGAGGTCGAGGAGCGCGACCGAGCGGCCCGACGCCTGGGCGGCGAGGGCGAGTTGGACGGCGGTGACGGTGGTGCCGACGCCACCCTTCGCGCCGGTGACGGTGATGACGCGGCCGCCGGACGTGCCGGCCGTGATCGCCAGCTCGCCGCCGGTGCCGAGGTGCCTGCGCATGCCGCCGGACCAGGACGCGGCGGCCTGCACGCGCTCGGCGAGCGCGTCGTACCCGAGGGGGAACCCGACGATGCCGCGCGCGCCCGAGTCCATCGCGGCGGTGAGCAGGGCGGGGCTGGTGTCGGCGGTGGCGAGGACGACGCCGACGGCCGGGAAGCGCAGGACGAGGTCCCGGATCAGTTCGAGGGCGGGCACGGGCCCGATCCGCTCGTGGACGAGGACGACCTCGGGCAGTTCGTCGAGCGACTCGGCGGCGAGCCGGGCGAGGGTGTCGAGGAGGGCGGTGGAGTCGGCGACGGGCGGCGCGGGCTCGGCGTCGGGCAGTTGCCCGAGCAGCGTGACCAGGGACCGGGCGGCGTCCAGGTCTCCCACCGCGGGAAGAATGCGGATGCTCACAGTGCGGCTCGCCTCCTCTCTGAGTCTATTTGTCGGCTTTGCCGGTCTGCTTGTCGCTGGACTACTTGTCCTCGTCGAGGGTGTACGAGCGGTCGCCCGGCGGGACGGCCGCGTCGCTGCCGGCGGCGACGAGGGCGAGCCGGACGTGGGTCGCGAACGACTCCGCGTACGCGACGCGCTGCGCGTCTGCGGGGTCGAGGGCGAAGGTGATCGGCACGGCCTCGCCCTGCCGGCGCCGCCCGTTGTCGCCGCCCTGTTCGTCGATGGGCGTGAGCTTGCCGACGTCCATGACCTCCGCGTTCTCGACGATGACCTTGGACTGGTCCTTGGCCTTCTCGTCGGCGGCCTTGAAGGTGGCGTAGACATTGACCTTCGACCCCGGCGTGATCTTCCCGGCGACGCCGGTCTCTGCGTCGATCATGATGGCGATCTCCTGCTGTCCGTCCCTGAGTCGGGGCCGGGCAACGATCATGTCGGTCTGGAGCAGGGACCCCTTCTTCAGCGTGGTGACGGCGATCTTGCCGCGGATCTGGCCGAGACTGGTCACGGCGGTCTTCGACAGCCACCGCTCGGGCATCTCGACCTTCTCGAACCGGTCGGCGGTCAGCTCCTTGTACGGCGCGACATCGTCCTTCAGCCGGTACGCCGCGACTTCCGGGCCCACCTTCGAGTTCACGTCACGGATCACCGAGAGCACCCCGGCGAAGGCGCCGACGGCGCACAGGGCCGAGATGACCAGCAGGATGACGCCGCGACGCTGACGTGAGTTCATGGACCGGACTACCTCGTGGGGATCTCGTCGGGGATCTCGGTGGGGAGCGCGTTGTGGATCTCGTTGCGGATCAAGGGATCAGGGGCGGGCGGCGGGTGGCAGGGCGGCGCGGGCCGGGCCGGTGACGGGGGCCAGTGCAGTAGCGGCAGCGAGGCCGGTGGCGGGTGCGAGGGCGCTGCCGCGACCGCGGCCGCCCGGTGGTTTCGCGGCCGGGGCGGGCGGATCGGCGAGCGGTGCGGCGCAGAAGCCGCAGCGGTCACCGATGAGTTCGAGTCCGCACCAGTGGCACGCCTCGCGCCGGACGGACGAGACGAGCTGGTAGAGCACGGAGATGTCGGGGATGGAGGCTGCGAACTCGGCGAGCTTCCCTGGGTTTCCGGGCTTCCCGGTGGCCCACCAGCGCCCGGACTCGGCGGGCAGCCTGGTCTCGACGGCGCCCTGCACCAACCAGGCGGGCGCGAGCGTCCCGGTGATCCAGTCGGTGGGCTGCTGCCCGGCGGCGTAATACATACGGGTACCGAAGGCGGGTCCGCTCAGCCGGGGCGGCTCGGGTCCGGTGAGCCGTACGAGTTCGGGCTGCGGGGTGGCGAGTACGGCGAACTGGGCGCCCGGAACCCACGACTTGGCGTGCGAGGTGAGGCTGACGGGGACGCGGTCGAGCCGGGCGACGGAGCCGAGCACGGCACCGGCGTAGATGTAGTGGGCGAGGAGCCGCGCGGCGGAGGCGAGCACGCCCGGGCTGAAGTCGCACATGGTCAACTGCCGCAGCTGGAGCACGAGTACGGCGAGCCCGAGCGGCGGGAGCTCCGGCCGCAGGATGGCGATCCGGTCACTTTCCAGCACGGAACGCACAGCGTGCAGCCGGTGAACGACCAGGTCCGGCACGGAAGCCGGGCAAAGGGCGATCACATAGCCGTGGTGCTCGATCAGGGTGTGCATCTCGACGATCGCTCGATCGAGGTCGTACGGCTCCGCCCTGCCGCCTCCGCCCTCGGCGGAGTGGAGCACGGCGGCGGACGGCGTATGCCGGTCGGCCGCGGCGAGGACCAGGTCAGGGCTGGTCACGGCTATCGCGGTCGGCACGCTCGCACACCCCCCGGTCTCTGTGCACTCCTGTCTCAGCACCATATCCGCGCATTGCCCGCTCAACACCCAACTTCCCGGTGTTCACCAGGTGGTTGCCCAGGATGCCGTCGCGGCCTGGCCAGGAACCAGTAATTCCAGAGGTCTTGACAACCCAAATGGTCTGGACCAGTTTGTAGAACCGGCAACTGCCCCTCCCCCCACATCTGAACCGGAGGCAGCAATGGCACGCGCGACGACAGAACCAGCACGGAAGCGTTCATTCCTAGCGGCGGCGCTGACCACGCTGGCCCTGGCCCTCGCCGGCACGGCGACGGCCACCGCGGACCCCGCCGGGGCGGCCGCGGCACCCCCGGCCCACGCCGTCACCGGCTACTGGCAGAACTTCAACAACGGCGCGACGGTCCAGAAGCTCAGCGACGTACCGGGCGACTACGACATCATCGCGGTGGCGTTCGCCGACGCGACGACGACGCCGGGCGCGGTCGACTTCACGCTCGACTCGGCGGGCCTCGGCGGCTACACGGAGGACGCGTTCAAGGCGGACATCAAGGCGAAGCAGTCTGCCGGTAAGTCGGTCGTCATCTCGATCGGCGGCCAGAACGGCACCGTCTCCATCAATGACTCGAATTCCGCGACGAACTTCGCGAACTCGGTCTCCTCACTGATGCAGGAATACGGCTTCGACGGCGTCGACATCGACCTCGAGAACGGCCTGAATTCGACGTACATGTCGCAGGCGCTGAAGTCCCTTGCGACAAAGGCGGGTTCGGACTTCGTCCTGACGATGGCCCCGCAGACGATAGACATGCAGTCGACGTCGGCCGAGTACTTCAAGACCGCACTGGCCGTGAAGGACATCCTCACTGTCGTCAACATGCAGTACTACAACAGCGGTTCGATGCTCGGCTGCGACGGCAAGGTCTACAGCCAGGGCTCGGTCGACTTCCTGACCGCGCTCGCCTGCATCCAGCTAGAGGGCGGCCTGGACCCGTCCCAGGTCGGCCTCGGCGTACCGGCCTCCTCCAGCGCGGCGGGCAGCGGCTACGTGTCCCCGTCCGTGGTCAACGCGGCCCTGGACTGCCTGACCAAGGGCACGAACTGCGGCTCCTTCAAGCCGTCGAAGACCTACCCCGGCCTGCGCGGCGCGATGACGTGGTCGACGAACTGGGACGCGTCGACGGGGAACGGATGGTCATCGACGGTGGGCCCGCACGTACACGGGCTCTGACCCCTACCTCCTGACCCCCGCCCCTCAACGCCCGGAATCCCCCCTCAAAATCCGCAGCGCCGCCGCTCCCCCGGCGGCGCTGCCGTGTGTCGGGCCAACTCCGGAAGGTAGGCGTGCCCTTCAATCCAACCTCGCCGCCTTCCTGCGCCGGCTCGACGAGCTGCGGGGAGCTGCGGGGAGCTGCGGGGAGCGGGAGATCTACCACAGCGATTCACACGCTGACGCTCTGCTACCGGCGCGTCGCCCCTGGCAGAATCGCGTCACGCCTGCGCGCCGTGCAGGCGCGTGAGGGTGGGGGTTGGTCGTGAAGAAGGTTGTCGGCGGGGTCGTGTTGGGTGCCGTTGCTGTCGGGGCCGGGCTGTGGGGTGTTCTTGGGCCGGGCGGCGCTCGGGAGGCTCGGGCCGCGTCGCCGGCCGCCTTCAAACTGTGGGCCGCGGCCGCCCATGCCGCCGTCGCGCGTGAGGGAGGGACCGCCACCTTCAACCAGCGCAACGGCAACGGAGTCTCCGGCGCTCACCAGCTCGGCCTGCGCAACGGCGGCCACGCCACCATCCGTATCCGCGATCTCGACCAGTCCCCCGAGAAAGCCACCATGCTCGAGGGCCGCACGTATTCACTGACCTTCGCCTGCGCCGGTTCGGGCAAATTCACCGTCCACGCCGTCGGCGCGAAGGCTCTGCGCCGGGACATGTACTGCACGCCCACCAAGAAGATCGAGACGGTCAGCCTCAAGCATCTTGAGGGCAGTCGCATAGGCGAGCACCGGTGGGACGGGCGCATGGACCTGACCATCACCACCCACGGCGTGCAGGGCATCCTCTCCTGGCACGCCGCCCAGATGTTCACCGCGGACTGACCACACCCGGCCCGCCGTACGCCGACGCCGTGCTCGTACGCGGCAACGTCGCCCACATGCGCGTACCGCCGCCCGGTTCATGTGCCGGGCCGAATCCACAGTCACCCCTGCAGGTACGGGTGACACAGGCCAGCAGGCGCAGCGAGGCCCGGCGCCGGGCCTCGCAGGCCGCGGCGACCCGCGCGTTCGCGTGGCGCGGGTGGCTGTCGTACGTGATCAGGCGCAGCGCGTCCTCCCGATAGCGCAGCGATACGTAGATCTCGGGCGAGGCGGTGAATTGGCAGGCCGTCGCCGTCAGTTCGGCGATTGCCTGGAGCGCCGCGTCCAGGATGTCGCGCAGCCCGTGCGCCACGAGCAGCGTGCGGGTCGCTGCGCGGGCCATCGCGGGTGACGTGAGCGTGGAGGGGAGGGTGAGGCTGTAGGTGAGGTTCTCGGGCGTGGGGGCCGTGCAGTCCGCGTGCGCGGGGCAGGCGGAGAGGGTGACCGGCGTGGCGAACCCCTTTGTGGGGTGGCGTGGAAAACAGTCGGGTGACCGACCCCGACGGCAACGCCTACATCTCCTTCGCCGGTGACGAAGGCGCCTCTCCCGGCGTCGCGCCTGCGCCCGCATCCGCGTAGCGGCCCGCCCGTACCGCCCCCGCCGCGCACACCAGCGTCGCCGCCAGCAGCGTCCATTCCAGGGTCCCCATCCAGCCCGGGACCAGGTCATACGTCTTGCCGTCCGCGTAGACGCACGTCGTCTGCGCGGGGAACGGTGTGCGGTGGACCGACTGTGCCCGTTCGTAGATGCCCGTGGTGAAGGCCGAGCAGGTCTCGAGGGGGTCGCTCTTCGGGAAGCCCGTGGTGAGGAACGCGAGGGCGTAGACGGCGGCCAGTGCGCCGGCCCCGGTGATCGCCAGTCTGCTCAGGCGGGTCGCCGCCTTCGCGCCGCGGACGCCGGTGAGTTCCAGGGCGAGCGCGCCCAGGCCCGACACGGTGAGGACCACGACCGCCACCCAGAAGATCCAGACGAGTGCGCCCGCGCTGGAGAGGGTCGTGCCGTCCTCGTACACGCAGCTCACGTTGGGCGGGAAGCTGCTCTCCTCCAGGCGGAAGCGGCCACCGGGGCCGACCATTCCCTGGGCGCACCGCTCGTCCTGCTCGGAGATCCCGGTGACGAGCCAGGACGCCATCCACACGACGAACGTGGCCCCGAGGGCAACGCCGAAGACCCCCCACAACCGGTCGGCGTCACGCTGCGATCCACGTATGTTCGACATGACGCGGGAGCCTATTGTCCTGCGCCGGAGTTCCGTCGTTAGTTTGTGTATGACTGCTTCTTCAGATGTGCCGGTGCCACGTCGGGGCCCGTGGCCAAGCCGGGCCAGCGAGGATGTGGGACCGATACCGGGGTTCGCTTCCACAAGGCCTGCTGGACATAGCCGAGTTGAAGGCACACTCCATGCGCATGCGTGCGGCGTACTCCATGTATGTCCCCGGCCTGTTCCAGACCGCCGACCATGCGCTTGCGATCTTCCGAGTGGTGATCCCGCAGCTGCCGCAACACGAGATCGCCCTGCGACTGGCTCCCACGGCAACGCCTACATCACCGTCGCCGGAGCCGAGGAAACGTATCTCACCGACAGCCGTGAGGCACTCCATGCCCTCATCCTCGGCATCAAGGCCGACAAGGCCGATCATCTGCTCTAGGGATCGCGCCGCGACGGTCGGAGGCGGCGAACCCGGGGCCGTCCTGTCAGGCAGGTCAGGAACCACTCATCGATCTGCCGGCCACGTCCACCGGTCCTGACGGCGAGGCCACGTCACCCATGGCCAGTAGTTACGAAATGGCCCTTAGGCTTACGGTCAGATCTGTGCGAACGGGGGTGTCGCAAATGGTAGTTGCTCAGCCGTTGCCAGTTCCCGGGATTCACACGGGCCCCTTCCCGATCGGGGCTGCCGTAGGCTTGCTCGTCGTCGGTGGGGTGGTCGCCGCCTCGGCCATGCTCTCGGCCAGGGGATCCCAGCCGAAGAGCGATGGCCAGTCCCTGAGGAACTGGCTGCTCGGACTCGGCGCGGCGTTGTGCGTCCTGGCCGGACTCGGCTTGTTCGACCACTACTTCGAGCTGCAGCGGACGAGCGACGGGCTGCACGCCGCCGGTCGCCGGATCATCGACGACACGGTGGAGGAGGCTCGGGACTGCGACCCGTCTTCCCCTGAACCCACCTTCGTCTATCCGAGCGGATCGGTGCCCAGCGGGGCTGCCACGTACGTTCCGTCGCCGTGCGACACCTCGCCGCGTGACGTACTGCTGTCGAACTCGACGACGTTGACCGACCAGATCGGGTACAAGGCGGAGGAAGGAAGTTCCTTCAGCACGAACGGGCACGTGACGGTGACCGACGAGGACGGTGGCAAGCAAGTCTGCGCCACCGTTCCGGACACGGCGAACGGCAGCGGCTCTGTCACCGACGGCCCCTGCCGGGATTAGACCCTCGCGGACTGGCGCCGGACACCGGTACTCGCCCGGGCCGATGGTGCGGTGCGGGACAAGTGCATTCTTCGGCCCCGCGTTCGGTCACCGCGGAATTCCGGGGTGACAGCCGCCCCGGGTGCCCGTGTGACGGTGACGGTCACTCGCCGCTGACACGGTCCCGTCGGTTCCCGGCCATCGCCCGGCGAGCGTCCCCGGCCGGCCGGGGAGCGCAGCCGATGTACCACTGTCGGATGGCGCCGGGCGAGAGGGGTTGCGGGAACCGGTGCCGGTCAGTCCTCGAAGTACGCGTCCAGGACCTTGTCGAGTTCGTCCGCCCACTCCTGGGCGCGCGCCTTGTTCGGGGCCTCCACATCGTTCGGGTACCAGCGGCTGTCCGGGGTGTGGACCGTGACGGTGAGGCGGCGCCGGGAGGTGCCGACCTCGACCGCGCCGATCTCGTCCCAGCGGAACTCGGCCTCCTGGTCGTCCAGTTGGAGGCGTACGCCGGTCGCGTCCGCGGTGATCGAGCCGCGGCGGTCGGAGGCGGTGAAGTCCGGTCCGGCCGTCTCGCCACCGGTCGGGGCGTCGGCCGGGGCGTCGGCCACGTCCTCGGCAGGCTTCGGTTCCGGTTCCGGCTCCGGCTCCGTGTCCAGCTCCTCCGCCGGTTCGGCCGGTTCGGCCTTGTCGAGCGACGGTGCCGTCTTGTCCTCCGTCTCCGGGGCCTGGCGCGGGGGCGTGAGGCCGGGGACGGAGGCCGGGTCGGCTCCGGCGGCGTCTACGGGCGTGACCTTCTGAGTGTCTATGCGCTGCTCCACGGAGCGAAGTATGGCGGACGAGCCTGTGGGGCGGGACCCTCAGCCCTGCGGAAGATCCGTGCGCCGCCGCACCGGAGAGAAGTAGACCGGCAGGAAGGCCAGGGTGAGGCACGCGCCGCCCGCCCAGAGTGTCATGTGGAGCGACGTCAGTTCCGTGAGGGCGCCGGAGAGGGCCGAGCCGATCGCGAGCGCCCCCATGAACATGAAGCGGAAAGTGGCGTTCATGCGGCCGAGCAGGCTGTCCTCCGTCATGCGCTGGCGCAGGCTCACGCCGAGGACGTTGGTCATGCCCGTACGCACGGCCGAGATGAACCAGCCCGCGCCCGCCACGAACAGCCACGGCCCCCGGTCGATGAGCGGGACGAGCAGGCCCGCCGGTGCCAGCCACAGGCCCGCCGAGCCGAGGGTCCGGCCGAGGCCGAGGCGGGCGGCGACCGGGCGGGCGCAGCGGGCGCCGAGGAGGACTCCGGCGCCGCCCGCCGCCCAGAAGAGGCCGAGCGCGCCTGCCGGGAGGCCGAGTTGGCGCACGAAGAGGAGGGGCAGCATCGTGTTGATGACCGTGGAGCCGAGGTTGATGAGTGAGCCGTTGAGGGCGAGGGCGCGCAGCTCGCTGTTGCCGACGACGTGGCGCAGGCCCTGGGCGATCTGGGTGTGCAACCGGACTCGTATACCGGGCGTGGACGGCGCGGGGCCGCGGCCGATCGAGGTCAGGCCCAGGGCCGAGGCGAGATAGCTCGCCGCCGCGGCCGCCAGAGCGAGTGGTGCGGTGAGCAGTTGGACCAGGCCGCCGCCGGCGCTCCGCCCGCCGATTCCGGTGAGGCCTTCGAGGGTGACGAAGGCGGCGTTGGCCTGGACGAGGTGGTCCTTGCCGACCAGTTGGGGCACCACGCTGTGCGAGCCGACGTCGAAGAAGACGGTGGCGCAGCCGTTGAGCAGGACGACCGTGTAGAGCTGCCCGAGGGTGAGGGCGTCGAGCCACCAGGCGAGCGGGACCGAGGCGAAGAGCAGGCCGCGCACGAGGTCCGAGACGATCAGGACGCGGCGCTGGCGCATCCGGTCGACCCAGGCCCCGGCGGGGAGGCCGATCAGCAGGAACGCGACGGTGCTGAGGGTGGCGAGGGCACCGATCTGGGCGGGGCCCGCGTGGAGTTCGGTGACGGCGAGGAGCGGTACGGCGACGTAGGTGACGTTCGTGCCGATCTGACTCAGCACGCTCGCGCCGAACAGGGAGCGAAAGGCGGGGGTGCGCCAGAGGCTCGGGGATCGGTCCGCCCGGGTGAGCCCGTCCATCGCCGTCTCGCGTCTGCCGGTCGTCACCGCGCGCCCCCTGTGTGTCTGCCCCTGTGTGGCTGTGAGTCCGGGGCAAGGGTGCCGAAGCGAAGCACGTAGAACAAACGGATAGTTGTGAGGCGTCGGGCGGCGGAGGAATTCTCCGCCGGTCCGACGCCTCAGCAGTCAGTGCACGGCCCGCGTCCTGGACGAGGGCACACAGCCCCTCGTCCTAGACGAACAGGCTGATCACCGCCGCCACCGCGAAGCCCGCCACCGAGAGGACCGACTCCAGGACCGTCCAGGTCTTGAGGGTGTCCCGCTCCGAGATGCCGAAGTACTTCGCGACCATCCAGAAGCCGCCGTCGTTGACGTGCGAGGCGAAGATGGAGCCCGCCGAGATGGCCATGATGACGAGGGCCGTGAAGGGCTGGGAGTAGTGGCCCGCCTCGATGAGGGGCAGGACGATGCCGGCCGTCGTGACGATCGCGACCGTGGCCGAGCCCTGGGCGACGCGCAGGACCAGGGAGATCAGGTAGGCGAGGACGAGGACGGGCAGGCCTACGTTGTTGAACGTGTCGGAGAGGGCCTGGGCGACGCCGCTGCCCTTGAGGACCGCGCCGAAGATGCCGCCCGCGCCGACCACCAGGAGGATGTTGGCGACCGGCTTCAGGGAAGCCGTGGACACCGTCTCCAGGGACTTGCGGGACCAGCCGCGGCGGATGCCCAGCAGGTAGTAGGCCAGGAGCAGGGCGATCGTCAGGGCGACGAAGGGGTGGCCGAAGAACTCGATGACCGAGCGGACCGTGGAGGGGTCGAGGGCGATCGAGGAGAACGTGGCCAGGAGGATCAGGACGAGCGGGGTGCCGATGATCGCCAGGACGGTGCCGAGCGGGACCGGCTTCTCGGTCGGCTTCACGCCGGCCTTGCGCTGCTCCTCGACGAGCGCGGCCTTCGCCTCGTCGGCGGCCTCGACCATGTCCTGCGGGACGGGCACGAAGATGCGCTTGCCGATCCACGCGGACCAGGCCCAGGCGGCGAGCACCGCGGGGATGCCGCAGATGATGCCCATGAGGATGACCCAGCCGAGCTGCACGTGGAGCAGCCCGGCGGCCGCGACGGGGCCGGGGTGCGGGGGCAGGAACGCGTGGGTCATCGACAGGCCGGCGAGCAGCGGCATGGCGTAGAGGACGATCGACTTGCCGCCGCGCTTGGCGGCCGCGTAGACGATCGGTGCGAGGACGAAGATGCCGACGTCGAAGAAGACCGGGATACCGAAGATGAGGCCGGTCAGGCCCATGGCGAGGGGGGCGCGCTTCTCGCCGAAGAGGTTCAGGAGGCGGGACGCCAACACCTCGGCGCCGCCGGAGACTTCGAGCACCGCGCCGAGCATGGTGCCGAGTCCGATGATGATCGCCACATGGCCGAGGGTGCCGCCCATGCCGGACTCGATGAGGGAGACGGCGTCGGACTTCTGGACGGTGCCGAACAGCTCGGTGACGGAGAGGCCGGCCGCGAGGCCGACGGCTATGGAGACCGTCAGGAGGGCCAGGAAGGGCTGGAGCCTGACCTTGATGATCAGGAAGAGCAGAAGGGCGATGCCGAGCGCAGCGCAGGTGAGCAGGCCCGTGGTGCCGCCGATGATCGTCAGGAGACCGCCGGTATGAGGTGGCGCGGGGGCGGGGGCGGTCGCGGCGAGAGGCAGGAGGGACATGAGGGGGGACCTCGTAATTCCATGCGGCTTTCAGGGCAGGGGGGATCGCGGTGCGGCGCCTCGGGGTTCGGCGCCGCACCGTGATGACGTACGGGTTACGGGTGTTGCGAAAGCGTCAGCTCAGGACGGCGAGCGCGTCGATCTCGATGAGGAGACCCTTGGGGAGACCGACGTAGACGGTGGTGCGGGCGGAGGCCGGGGCCTTGAGGCCCTGCTCCTCGAAGTACGCGTTGTAGATCGCGTTCATCTCGGCGAAGTGGTCGACGTCGGTGAGGTAGACGCGCATCATCATGACGTCGTCCCAGGTGGCGCCGCCCTCTTCGAGGATCGCCTTGACGTTGGCGAAGGTCTGGAGGGTCTGCTCGCGCAGGGTCGGGCCCGCGGGGGTGGGGGCCTGGCCCTCCACGGCCGGCAGGAAGCCGACCTGGCCCGCGACCTGAAGGATGTTGCCCTTCTTGACGCCGTGCGAGAACTTCGCGGGCGGGGTCGTGTGCGTGGCGGGGGTGAGCGCGGTCTTCTCGGTCATCGTGAGGTGGCTTCCTTGGTGGGGGCTTCTTTGCTGGCGGCCTTGGTGGTGGCCTCTTTGGAGCCGGGTACGGCTCCGGAGTACTCCCGGCTGATCGCGTCGGCCGTGCGGCGGACCAGCGGGAGCAGGGTGAGGAGTTCCTCGGCCGTGACGACCACGTTCGGCGCGGAGACCGACATGGCGGCGACGACGCGGCCGTCCGCACCCCGGATGGGCGCTCCGACACAGTTGATGGACTCCTCGTGGCCGCCGAGGTCGGTGGCCCAGCCCTGTTCGCGGACGACGGCGAGCTCCTTGAGGAAGGCGCCGGCGTTCGGGGTCGAACGGGCCGTGTACATGGGGTAGTCGAGCTTCTCGGCGATGGCGCGGCGCTCGGCTTCGGAGAGGTCGGCGAGGAGGAGTTTGGCGACGGCGGCGACCGTGATGGCCACCGGCTTCCCGATGCGCGAGTACATGCGGACCGGGTAGCGGCTCTCCACCTTGTCGATGTAGAGGACCTCGTTCTCCTCGTACACGGCGAGGTGGACCGTGTGCCCGCACTTCTCGTTGAGCGCGGTGAGGTGGGGGTGGGCGATCTCACGGACGTCGAGGTTCTCGACGGCTTCCTGGGCGAGGGCGAACAGGCGCGCGCCGAGGCGGTAGCGCTGGTCGGACTGGCGGTAGACCAGGCCGTGTTCGTGGAGGGTCCGCAGCAGGCGCAGGGCCGTGGACTTGTGGACGCCGAGGCGGTCGGCGACCTGGCCCAGGTCGGCGGGGCCCTCGGCGAGCAGCGGCAGGATGCTCAGCGCTCGGTCGACTGTCTGGCTCATGGCGTACGTACCTCCTCCACGGCCCCGTCGGCGGTCCAGCCGGGGCCGAGGTGCAGTGTCCCCCAGGAGGCGTCGTCGAGGTCGGCGAGGCGGTCGGCGTGGGCGCGGCTCGGGGGCGCGGCGAGGTCGCCGGGGGTGGTGAGGGCGGCCGCGGCCATGAGGTGGCCGTGGCGCAGCCGGGCGGGTACGGGCAGGCCGCGCAGGGCGCCGGAGAGGTAGCCGGCGGCGAAGGCGTCGCCGGCGCCGACAGCGGCGACGACGTCCACGCGCGGGGCGGGTTCCGTGTGACGGACGCCGTGTTCGTCGTAGGCGACCGCGCCGTCGGCGCCGCGCTTGACGACGAGCGTCGCGGGTTCGGGGAGGGCGGCGCGGATGGCGTCGGGGCCGCCCGTGATGCCCCAGGCGTCCTCGGCCTCGTCCTCGCCGACGAAGACGAGGTCGGCGCCTCGGGCCAGGTCGAGCAGGACGCGGGCGTCGTCGGGGCGGGGCCACAGGCCGGGACGGTGGTTGACGTCGAAGGAGACGAGGGGCCGGCCGGCGGGTGTGCGGGCGGTGAGGTCGGCGGTGAGGTCGAGGCAGCCGGCGGAGAGCGCGGGCGTGATCCCGGACAGGTGCAGGACGCGGCCGGAGCGGATCGCGGCCAGGTCCATGTTCTGGCTGGTCATCGCGGAGGCGGCGGATCCGGCGCGGTAGTAGGCGACCTCGTGGGCGTCGGTGGCGCGGTCGCCCGCAGTGCGGAAGTAGATGCCGGTGGGGCGGACGGGGTCGCGGCGTACGGCGGAGGTGTCGACGCCGTACGCGCCGATCGCGTCGACCAGGTGGTCGCCGAAGCCGTCGGCGCCGACGCGGCTGACCCAGCGGACGGTGTGTCCGGCGGCGGCGAGCACGCACGCCACGTTGGACTCGGCTCCGCCGATGCCGCGGTCGAAGGACGGTACGTCGGCGAGGCGCCCGGGTACGGAGGGCACGAAGGTGACCATGGACTCGCCGAACGTGACGACATCCACGGGTGCGTGGTGCGCGGGGGCGGCGGGTCCGGTGGCGGTCACGGTGGTTCGGGCTCCTCGTGGGATCTGGGCTCATGCCGGGAGGGATCAACGGCTCCGTTGACCCGGCGTTGGCTCGGATGTTAGACAGCAGTAAGCGACATACGCAATGACCGTTGCATTATTTGCAACGGCCTTCTCACGAGGAGGCTCCATGGCCGCCGACAACGCCGTCAACGCCGTAGCCCGTCTCAGGGACCTGGATCTCGAGCGGGTCGACCACCGCTTCAAGGGGCTGCCCCCGGACGCGGAAGGCCTGACCGTCGGCGAGCTCGCGGCCGAGCGCCGCAACCTCTTCACCGGCGGCTTCACGACCCCGGTCCTCGCACTGTCCGCCGAGCGCCTCGCGCACAACCTCGCGCTCATGGAGACATATGCCACTCGCCACGGCCTGGCCTTCGCGCCGCACGGCAAGACCTCGATGGCCCCGCAGCTCTTCCATCGCCAGATCGAGCACGGCGCGTGGGGCATCACCCTCGCCGTCCCGCACCAGGTGCGGGTCGCCCGCGCCTTCGGCATCGAGCGGATCTTCCTCGCGAACGAGTTCGTCGACCCGGCCGCCCTGCGCTGGCTCGCGGGCGAACTCGACCACGACCCCGACTTCCGCTTCATCTGTTACGTCGACTCGGTGCGCGGCGTCGAGCTGATGGACGCCGCCCTCGCCGAGGCCGGGGCCACGCGGCCGGTCGACGTGGTCGTGGAGCTGGGCGCGGGCGAGGGCGCGCGCACGGGCGTGCGGACCGAGGCCGAGTGCTTCGACCTCGCGAACGCCGTGGCGGCGGCGGACACGCTGCGCCTGGTCGGCGTCGCCGGTTACGAGGGCGAGGTGCCCGACGCGTCGTCCGAGACCGTCGGGGCGTGGCTGCGCCGGCTCACCGCGCTGCTCGTCGACTTCGACAAGGCGAGCCGCTTCGCGGACCTGGACGAGATCGTGGTCAGCGCGGGCGGCAGCGCCTGGTTCGACGCGGTGGCAGAGGTGTTCGCCGAACTGCCCGAACTCTCGGCTCCCGTACTGAAGTTGCTGCGCTCGGGCGCGTACGTGTCGCACGACGACGGCCACTACAAGCACCTCACGCCGTTCAACCGGGTCCCCGAGGAGGGCGCGCTGCACCCGGCGTTCCGGCTGTGGGCGCAGGTCGTCTCGCGCCCGACGGCGGAGCAGGCGTTCACGAACGCGGGCAAGCGCGACGCGGCGTACGACCTTGATCTGCCCGAGGCCCAGGTCGTGCGGGACGCCCGTACGGGCGAGGTGCGCGAGGCCACCGGCGTGACGGTGACGGGGCTTTCCGACCAGCACGGCTGGGTGCGCACGGACGGGGGCGAGGACCTGGCGGTGGGCGACTGGCTCGGCATGGGCCTGTCGCACCCGTGCACGTCCTTCGACAAGTGGCAGCTGATTCCTCTCGTCGAGGCGGACGGCACGGTTGTGGACTACGTCCGGACGTTCTTCTAGGTCTTCTGCGGATCCGTGAGGGCTGGTCGCGCCCCGCGGCGGAGCCGCTGATGGGCACTGCCCCGCGCCCCTGAAGGCATGCGCTGCGCGCAGCCTTCCCCGATGAGATGCCGCGCGAAGTGCGCATCTCAGGGGCGCGGGGAACTGCGCGACCAGCCCCGACGCACCCACCCGCACCCGAACACCCGCACCCAAGAGAGGCACCCCCATGGACCTGGTCATCCGCGACGCGCGCGTCATCGACGGCACCGGAGGCGCCTCCTACCGCGCCGACGTCGGCGTCCAGGACGGCCGCGTCACCACGATCCACCGGGAGGGCGACGGAGGCCCCCGCCCCTCGGCCCGGAGAACGGTGGAAGCGTCAGGTCTCGCCCTGTCCCCCGGCTTCATCGACATGCACGCCCACAGCGACCTGGCGCTGCTGCGCGACCCGGACCACAGCGCGAAGGCCGCGCAGGGCGTCACGCTCGAAGTCCTCGGCCAGGACGGCCTCTCGTACGCGCCGGTCGACGACCGCACGCTCGCCGAGGTCCGCCGCGCGATCACCGGCTGGAACGGTGGTGCGCCCGGGGACACGTCCGTCGACTTCGACTGGCGCACGGTCGGCGAGTACCTGGACCGCCTCGACCGCGGCATCGCGGTCAACGCCGCGTACCTGATCCCGCAGGGCACCGTGCGGATGTACGCGGTGGGCTGGGACGACCGCGACGCGACGCCCGAGGAGCTCGGCCGGATGCGGCAGCTCGTCGCCGAGGGCATGGAGCAGGGCGCCGTCGGGATGTCGTCCGGCCTCACCTACACGCCCGGCATGTACGCGAAGGACGCCGAACTCACCGAGCTGTGCCGGGTCGTGGCCTCGTACGACGGCTACTACTGTCCGCACCACCGCTCGTACGGCGCCGGGGCACTCGACGCGTACCGGGAGATGGTGGAGCTCACCCGCGAGGCGGGCTGCCCGCTCCATCTCGCGCACGCCACCATGAACTTCGGGGTGAACAAGGGCAAGGCGCCCGACCTGATCTCCCTGCTCGACGCGGCGCTCGCCGACGGCGCCGACATCTCGCTCGACACGTACCCGTACACGCCGGGCAGCACGACGCTCGTCGCGATGCTGCCGAGCTGGGCGAGCGAGGGCGGCCCCGACGAGATCATGAAGCGGCTGCAGGACGACGCGACCGCCGAGAGGATCCGCCACCACATGGAGGTCATCGGGGCGGACGGCTGCCACGGTGTGCCCATCGAGTGGGACGCCATCGAGATCTCCGGCGTGTCCGACCCGGGGCTCGCGTCCTGCGTCGGCAAGACGGTCCAGGAATCGGCCGACATGCGCGGCGAGGAGCCGTGGGTGACCGCGCGCCGCCTGCTCGTCAACGACAAGCTGGGCTCGACGATCCTCCAGCACGTCGGCCACGAGGAGAACGTCCGGGCGATCATGCAGCACCCGGTGCACACGGGCGGCAGCGACGGCATCCTCCAGGGACTCAAGCCGCACCCGCGCGCGTACGGCACGTTTCCGCACTTCCTCGGTCGCTACGCACGCGAGCTCGGCATCATGTCGCTGGAGGAGACGGTCGCCCACCTCACGTCGCGTCCCGCGGCGCGGCTGCGCCTGGCCGACCGGGGCCTGGTCCGCGAGGGCTACCGCGCCGACCTGGTCCTCTTCGACCCGGAGACGGTCGCGGCGGGCTCCACGTTCGAGGCGCCGCGCACGCTCCCCGTGGGCATCCCGCACGTCCTGATCGACGGGAAGTTCGTGATGGAGGACGGGCGCCGCACGGATGTGCTCGCGGGGCGGTCGGTCCGCAGGACGGCGTAACCGTCCCGGACGGCCGGGCCGGGCGCGGGCCACCGCGCTCACCCGCGACGACGCCCCGAAGCGCCCGCCCGCGCCACCCCACGTGTCCGAAAACACGGAGCGCCCCGCGATACCCGGCCGTAAGCTCACGGACATGCAGGTGATCCAGTCGACGAAGCTCGCCAATGTCTGTTACGAGATCCGGGGCCCGGTGCTCGAGGAGGCGATGCGTCTGGAGGCAGCAGGCCACCGCATCCTCAAGCTCAACACCGGAAACCCGGCCGCGTTCGGCTTCGAGTGCCCGCCCGAGATCCTCGAGGACATGCTCCGCAACCTCGGCGACGCGCACGGCTACGGGGACGCGAAGGGCCTGCTCGCGGCCCGCCGCGCGGTGATGATGCACTACCAGACCCTGGGCGTGGAGACGGACGTCGAGAACGTCTTCATCGGCAACGGCGTCTCCGAGCTGATCGTGATGGCGATGCAGGGGCTCCTCGACGACGGTGACGAGGTCCTCGTCCCGGCTCCGGACTACCCCTTGTGGACGGCCGCGGTCTCCCTCTCCGGCGGCACGGCCGTGCACTACCGCTGCGACGAGCAGTCCGACTGGATGCCCGATCTCGCCGACGTGGAGCGGAAGGTCACCGACCGCACCAAGGCGATCGTGATCATCAACCCGAACAACCCGACGGGCGCCGTCTACAGCGACGACATGCTGCGCGGCCTGACCGACATCGCCCGCCGTCACAACCTCCTGGTCTGCTCGGACGAGATCTACGACAAGATCCTCTACGACGGCGCGACGCACACGCCGACCGCCGCCATCGCCCCCGACCTGCTGACCCTCACCTTCAACGGCATGTCGAAGGCGTACCGGGTGGCCGGTTACCGCGTGGGCTGGATGGCGATCTCCGGGCCGCGCGCGCACGCCGACTCGTACATCGAGGGCCTCACGATCCTGGCGAACATGCGACTGTGCGCGAACATGCCGGGCCAGCACGGCGTCGTAGCGGCGCTCAGCGGACGCCAGACGATCAAGGACCTGGTGCTGCCGGGCGGCCGCCTGAAGGAGCAGCGGGACACCGCGTACGAGCTGCTGACACAGATCCCGGGCGTCACGTGTGTGAAGCCGAAGGGCGCGCTGTACCTCTTCCCGCGGCTCGACCCGAAGGTGTTCAAGGTCAAGGACGACCGGCAGATGGTCCTCGACCTGCTGCGCTCCGAGAAGATCATGGTCGTGCACGGTACGGGGTTCAACTGGCCGGAGCCGGATCACTTCCGGGTGGTCACGCTGCCGACGGTCGGCCAGCTCACGGAGGCCGTGACCCGTATCGGCCGCTTCCTGGACGGCTACAGCCAGCCCTGACGGAGCGCTCCGGTCCGAGCACTCACGGTCCGCGCCTCGACCGAGGGGACCCGGTTCTGGTGCAGACGCAATCCAGGCCAGGAAAACCGTCGCGGCATCCCGCGCCGACACCGCGGCGGCGCTCCTGCCTGCCGAGCACATGGCCGCGTACACCGCCGCACCGGCCGACCCGAAAGAAAATCGGCGCGGCCCACTGACGCCTCCCCGGGGCTCCTCGACGGGCCCCGGCCCGCGTGCACCCGCAGCGACGCACGGGCCGCGCGCCATTTATTTGCGAGCACGACGCGTACATTCGGGTGGACTGCGTGCTCCAAGTGCCCGCCAAACGAAGGCACTCTGACCACTGCCTCGTAACGTCGGTGGAAATGACGGTGGTTCGGACCCCAACACACCATCGTCCCTCTCTATTCCACGAGATGTGACAGAGTGAAACGCAAGGGATTGTTGGCAGGTCTCTTCGGTGTGGCCGCAGTTGCCACCGGAGTGACGTCGTGGGCGATTCAGTCGTACTCGGCAGCGGACCCTGATTCCAAGGCCCAGTCGGCGGAGAGTCAGAACCGGCAGGATGCCTCTTCGCTTTTGCAGGCCGGAATTCTGCAGCAGAACAACCACGATCTCGAAGGGGCCGACCGTACCTACCGGCGCGTGCTGGAGCTGGATCCGCGGAACGAGTTCGCCTGGTACAACCTGGGAGTCATCGCACATGAGGCCGGCAGGGCGGCCGATGCCCGTGCGGACTACGACAAGGCGCTGAAGGTCGATCCGGCGTTCACGTCGGCCCTCTTCAACGAGGCTCTGCTGCTGGAGACGAGCGATCCCGACCGGGCCGGCGATCTCCTGAAGCGTGTCATCGCCGGCAATACCAAAGCAGGCACGGCGCATCTGCACCTCGGACGGATCTTCCATCAGAAGAAACGTGACGACAAAGCCGCGGACGAGTTCCGTCGTGCGGTCGCGGACGATCCCTCACTGCGTTCCCAAGTGCCGGAGGAATTCCGGTGATTCCTGACTCCGCAAGCCCTTCACCGACATCAAGCCAAGCAGGGAGCAACAGATGACGTCGACGGCGACACCGAGGTTCTCCGTCTTCACCCCCAGCCACCGGCCCCGTTTCCTCGACGAATGCCTGGCGACCCTGCAGGCGCAGACGTGTTCGGACTGGGAGTGGATCGTCCTGCTCAACAACGGCGCCCGATGGCGACCGGAGCGCCCCGACGACAGGGTCCGCGTGGAGATCGCGGACGACATCGACGGCGTCGGCGCGGCGAAGCGCAGGGCCTGTGAACTGGCCCGCGGCGAGATCCTTGTGGAACTCGACCACGACGACCTGCTGGCGAAGGCGTGCCTGGCCGAACTTGCCAAGGCGTTCGACGCGCATCCCGAGGCCGTCTTCGTCTACAGCAACACCGCGCAGATCACCGAGGACGGGAAGCGGGACGACAGCCGCTTCGACGAGACGTGCGGCTGGCAGTACGAGGAAGTGAAGGTCGACGGCCGCAAGGTGCTGCAGGTCGTCTCCCTGGCGCCGACACCGCACAACGTCGCCTACATCTGGTACGCGCCCAACCACGTGCGGGCATTCCGCAAGAAGAGCTACGAGAAGGCCGGCGGGTACGACGCCACGCGTACGGTTCTGGACGACCAGGACCTGATGTGCCGCCTCTTCCACATCGGCGACTTCCACCACATCAACCGCTGCCTCTACCTCCAGCGGGTCCACCCCGCGAACACCCAGTGCGACCCGGAGATCAACGCGCACATCCAACGCGAGACGGTCACCCTGTACGACAAGTACATTGAGGCCAACGCCCTCGCCTGGACCCACCGGCGGGGACTGCTCGCGCTGGACCTCGGCGCGGCCCACCGGAAGCCGCCGGGCTACGTCGGCGTGGACCAGCGGCCGGGAAAGACCGTCGACATCGTCGCGTCCCTGCCCGAGAAGCTGGACCTGCCCGACGGCTCCGTCGGTCTGATGCGGGCGGTGGACTTCCTCGAGTACGTGCCCGCGAAGGTGCCGCTGATCAACGAGATGTACCGGCTGCTGGCGCCCGGCGGCATGCTCCTCACCATGACGCCCAGCTCCGACGGACGCGGCGCGTACCAGGACCCGACCCACGTCGCCTACTACAACGAGAACTCGTTCTGGTACTACACGGACGACCAGTACCGCACCTTCGTGCCCGACCTCGAGGCCCGGTTCCAGTCGTCGCGGCTGGTCACCTACTTCCCGAGCGAGTGGCACTCCAAGAACGACATCTCGTACGTGGTCGCCAACCTCATCGCGATGAAGGACGGCACCGCACGATGCGGCGGGAAGCTGCTGGTCTAGCCTGCGTGTCCCGCCTGCGGCTGTGTCCGGTGCGTGAGCGGGAAGACGCGAAAGTGCCTTCTGGACCGGGACGACAGGGCTTGTGCAAGGCTTCTGGCGTTCCAGCAGGAAGGCACTTTCTGCGTGCACACCGCCGGGTCACGTCCCCGGCTCGCCGAGGCCACCGGGCTGCCCCACGCCTACAGCGATGCCCCGCGCCGGCTCCGCTCGGCACCGGCCACGACCACATTGCGGTACTCGATGCCGCACACCCCCAACTCCCCGACGCCCGTCACATGAAGCAAGACCATTTTCATTCTTCTGCGCCCATTGAGGGGATCACTCGACCGGTCTGCCGTCCTGCTTCTCCAGCCGCCTATATAAGAGAGCGGTTCCCGTTGCAGTGCACAGGAGATCCTGATGGTAGCCACCGCGCCGCTGACCCCACCACGCGAAGAAATCCAGAGTGCAGAGGCGGCCGCACCAAGAAGACGCCGGACACGGCTGCCGCTGTGGCCATTCGTCCTCACCTTCGGCGTGACCAGCTACGGTCTGACTGCTCCCGTGCTGGGGCGCGATGAACTGGTCACCTGGGACGTGGTGACCCGCGACACAGGACACATCCTTGCCACTCTGCACAATGTCGACGCCGTGCACGGCGCGTATTACCTGCTGATGCACCTGTGGGTGAGTTTCTTCGGTGATTCCGTCATTTCCATGCGGCTTCCCTCGGTTTTCGCCGCGTCCGGAGCCGCGTCCGTCCTCAGCCTCATCGGGAAGCGGCTCTTCGGGTCGCGAGCCGGAATGCTCGCGGGAATTCTCTTCGCGCTCGTTCCGGCCGTGAGCCGCTACGCTCAGGAGGTACGCAGCTACGCCTTGGTGATCCTCCTCGTAGCACTCGCGACCCTCCTGCTGCTCCGGGTACTCGACCGCCCTCGCAGCACGTGGCGCTGGGGCGCATATGCATTCACGCTGGTCGGCCTCGGACTGCTCCACGTGATCGCGCTGTCCGTCGTAGCAGCCCACGCATGCATGCTCGCGGCCCACGCGCGCCGTGACCGCTCCCTGTGGTGGAAGTCCGCCCTCGCCCTCCTGGCCGTCGCCGCCTCGCTCGCCCCGGTCGTCCTGCTCAGCCGGTCCCAGGTCAACGTCCAGCTGGGCTGGGTTCCGGTGCCCGACAGGTGGGCGCTCCTCACCATCTGGTGGGACATCTTCGCCTCCGGAGCGTGCGCCGGAGCGCTGATCACCCTGGCTCTCCTGGCTCGCTCGCCGCGCAGGGCTGCGCTGCTCCTGTGCGCCGTCTGGGCCGTCCTGCCCCCCGTACTCGTCTGGCTCGCCTCCCAGGGTGACGTCTCCTACTTCCGCTCCGTGTACCTGTTGTTCACCGTCCCTGCCTGGGCTCTTCTCGGCGGCGCCGGCCTCAGCGCAGCCTGCCACTCCTGGAAGGGTGCGACGGCCCTCCTCGCGGTGCTGGCCGTTCTCAGCCTGCACGACCAGAGACAAGTGCGACAGCCGTTCGATCACGACGGCCCGATCCTCCAGCTCCCCCTCGACTACAGGTCCGCGGCGGACCTGATCAGGAAGCACTACCGGCCCGGGGACGCCGTCGTCTACGACCGTGAGCACGCATGGAAGCTCGACACCGGAGTCCAGTACTACCTGCCCCGCGGCCTCAAGATGCGCGACGTGTTCCTGCAGAGCGCTCCGAGGGAGATCAACCAGCTCTACGCGACCGACTGCACCGTGCCGGACTTGTGCCTGAACGGCGAGCAGCGCATCTGGCTCCTGGCCCACGGTGCCTACCCGGACCCGTTCAACGCCATCAACCAGGGCCAGGCCTCCGTTCTGCGGAACCGGTACAAGCCGTACTGGAGCCAATCGGTGACGGGGATGACCGTCACCCTGCTCGTACGCAACGACACGCCCTAGCCCGCATGTCTGACTTGCGGGCTGTGTCCGGGGCTTGAGCGGGAACGCGAAAGTGCCTTCCGGACTGGGACGACAGGGCTTGTGCAAGGCTTCTGGCGTTCCAGCAGGAAGGCACTTTCTGCGTGCACACCGCCGGGTCACGTCCCCGGCTCGTCGTCTCCGCCGACGGGTGCGAGGTGGTCAGCCATACCGGATCGCCGCACCTGCCGGCTGATCTCGCCGAGGCCACCGGGCTGACCCACGCCTTCAGCGATGCCCTGAAGGCGCCCGGTGGACCGTGGGCCCGGTCCACCGGGCGCTTTCCATGTCCGGCGGACCGGACACGTACCGCTTCAGACCCCGACGAGTTGCTTCGAGCGCAGGTGGCGTCGTGAGAGCTCCAGATTCTCGATCACGCGGTCGCGGTGTTCGGCGGGCAACTTGCCGCCCGCCAGCAGGCGTTCACAGCAGTCCTCCGACTCCTCGTACTCCCCGACCCAGTACGCGGACACCGCCAGTTCGTCGAGGGCGCGCCACTCGTACCAGTCGGGCTCGACGAACAGATGGTCGGCGCTCGGATACGGGAGGCGTGCCACCTGCCGCGCGAACAGGTGAGCGAGCGGCCACCGTTGCCCGTTGATGCGGCACCAGCGCGCGAGTCCGCCGAGCGCTTCGGCGCGCGTGGGGCGGCTCGCGTGCGCACCGAGGTAGCGGTTCATCACCTCGGCCGGGGGACGCTCCAGCGCTTCGGCGATCTGTGCGGCGACCAGACGGGAGCAGAAGACCTCCTCGTCCCAGCCGCCCATGCCGTCCCGGCGGTCATAGGCTGCAATCGCCTTCTCGAACTCACCGGCGCAGTGCCAGGTCTTGGCGAGGTAGAACACATAGCGCGCGTTGTCCGGCTCCTTGATCACGCCCTGCTGGAGGATCTCGGCATCTGCCAGGTACTTCTCGCGCGGGCTCTTCCCCCTGCTGCGTGCCCCGCCGCCCACGATGACGATGGTGGCGCCTTCCAGTGTCCCGAGGGTGTACTGCGAACCGCAGTCGAGGTACTCGTGCAGGACGCCGAGGTACCGCCATGGCAACCGCGTCGAGACCAGGGCGCGGCGCCGGTACCCGTAGGGCGTGCTGCTGACGTTGAGCCTGTAGGCGTCGAGAGTCAGCTCCGGCACACGAAAACCGGGCGCCACCTCCATCACGTCGTCGGCGTCCATGAAGAGCAGGTAGTCCGCGGCGGCACGGGCGAGTTCGATCGCCTCGGTGCGGCTCCCGTCGAACCCCTTCCAAGGCCGTTCATGCAGCTCGCCGGGCAGATCGCTGAAGACGTCACGGATGACGTCCTGCGTGCCGTCGGTCGAGCCCGTGTCCACGATGACCCACGTGTCGATCAAGGGCCGTACGGATTCGAGACAACGCCGGATCACCGGAGCTTCGTCCTTGACGATCATGTTCAGACAGACCGTTGGCTTCACGGGTCCCATCCCACTCCACTTCCCCGACTCGTACATCCGGGTGGTTCCACACCGCCTCAGACGCCGACGAGTTCCTTGGAGCGCAGGTGGCGTCGTGAGAGCTCCAGATTCTCGATCACGCGGTCGCGATGTTCGGCGGGCAACTTGCCGCCCGCCAGCAGACGTTCACAGCAGTCCTGCGACTCCTCGTACTCCCCGACCCAGTACGCGGACACCGCCAGTTCGTCGAGGGCGCGCCACTCGTACCAGTCGAACTCCACGCGCAGCTCGTCGTCGCTCGGGAACGGGATCTGTGCCGCCTGCCGCGCAAACATGTAGGCGAGAGGCCAGCGCTGGTCGCAGCGGCACAGCCGCGCCATCTCACCGAGGGCTTCGGCACGCGAGGGGCGGATCTCGTACGTGCGGAGGTATCGGTCCATCACCTCGGTCGGTGGCCGCTCGAGGATCTCCGCGAGCCGTGAGGCCCAGAGTCGGGACGTGTAGACCTCCTCGTCCTGGCCCCCCATGCCGGCCCGGCGGTCATAGGCTTCGAGGGCTCTCTCGTGCTCACCCGCGTCGAACAGACTCTGGCCGAGATAGAACACGTAACGAGTGTTGTCGGGCTCCTTGGCCAGGGCCTCCTGCAGGATCTCCGCATCATGCAGGTACTTCCCCCGCATGCCTTCGTTCCTGAGGCGTCCCCCACCGCCCACGATGACCATTTCGGCGCCTTCGAGAGTGCCGAGGCTGAAGCGCGAGCCGCATTCGATGTACTCATGCAGGACACTGACGTAGCGCCACGGCAGCCGCGTCGAAACCAGGGCGGGGCGCCAGTAGGCGAAGGGCCCACTGCGAATGTTCACCCTGTAGGCGTCGAGAGTCAGCTCCGGCACACGAAACCCGGACTCCAACTGCATCATGTCGTCGGCGTCGATGAAGAGCAGGTAGTCCGCGGCGGCGCGGGCGAGTTCGATCGCCTCGGTGCGGCTCCCGTCGAACCCCTTCCAGGGTCGTTCGTGCAGCTCGCCGGGCAGATCGCTGAAGACGTCACGGATGACGTCCTGCGTGCCGTCGGTCGAGCCGGTGTCCACGATGACCCATGTGTCGATCAGGGGCCGTACGGATTCGAGACAGCGCCGGATCACCGGGGCTTCGTCCTTGACGATCATGTTCAGGCAGACCGTTGGCTTCACGGGCCCCACCTAATCCAACTGCTGAAAAACACGCAAAGAGGCTGGGCCGAAACCATTCTCGCGACTCGTGCATTCGAGTGGTCTGAACACCCCGGGCGCCTGCCGAGCGGCGGCGCCACCGGCGCGGCCTCGTAACGTCGGTGCCGACCACCCGGGTCAGGTCAATTCCACCCGTCCGCCACCTTCCACGGAATGTGACACAGTGAAAAGTACAAAATTGTGGGCAGGACTCGCCGCGGCGGCGACGGCGGCCACCGGGGCGACCGTCTGGGCCGTTCTTTCCCCGTCGGCCGGGCCGTCGGAATCCAAGGACGCGTCGGTGACCCGGACAAGCATGTCGACAGGCGCGCTTCTGCAGTCCGCCCTTCAGCACCAGATGAACCAGGATTCCCTTGGGGCCGCCCGGGACTACCGGCACGTTCTGGAAAAGGACCCCAAAAACAAAGCCGCCTGGTACGGCCTTGGGACCATCGACCAGCAGCTCGGCAGAGCGGCGGATGCCCGGGCAGACTTCGAGAAGGCTCTCGAAATCGATCCGCACTTCATGTCCGCTCTCTACAGCGAGGCGTACATGCTGAGGTCGAGTGACCCCGACCGGGCCATCGAACTCCTCAAGCGTGCCGCTGCCACCGATCCGAAGGCGGCCGCGATCCATCTGCAACTGGGTCGGCTCTTGGCCGAGAGGCACCGCAAGGGCGAGGCCGAGGCTGCGTTCCGTCATGCGGTCGCGGCCGATCACAAGCTGCTCTCCCAGGTACCGGAAGAGTTCCGGGACGCCGCGAGCCGATGAGGCCTGGCGACCCGGCAGGCGCCCGGCGGACCGTGGGGTTCCGCCGGGCGCCTGCTATGTACGACGGGTGCTCGTGCGGGCCGCTGCGGCCCGGGCGGCGAACTCGGGCGCCTTCAGCGCGGCCGTCAGCTGGTCGTCCCACGGGGGAAGGGGAGCGAGGCCGGCCCGCAGCCAGCTGCCGTGACCGAGGACACCGAAGGCCGGGCGGGCGGCCGGACGCGGGAACTTGTCCGAGCCGACCGGGCGGATCCGTTCGGGATCGAGGCCGCTGAGCCGGAAGGTCTCACACGCCAGTCCGCACCATGTGGTCCGGCCTGCCGCCGTGCCGTGGTAGATGCCGGCCGGTGCCCGTCCGGTCAGCGCGGCCCGGCCGAGGGTGGCCAGCTGCCGGGCGAGCGCTCGGGACCAGGTCGGCTGACCGTGCTGGTCGGCCACCACGTCCAAGGTCTCGCGCCGGGCCGCGAGTTCGAGCATGGTGGCCACGAAGTTCGGGCCGTGCGTCCCGTAGAGCCAGGCGGTGCGCACGATGTAGCCGGTGCGCGGGAGCAGTTCGACGACCGCCCTCTCCCCCGCCAGTTTGCTTCGTCCGTACGCGTTGACCGGCCTCGTCGGTGCGTCCTCGGGGTACGGCCGGCGGGCGTCGCCGGGGAGCACGTAGTCGGTGGAGACGTGCAGCAAGAGTGTGCCGCTGTCCGCGCAGGCTTGTGCGAGGTGGCGGACACCTGTGCCGTTCACGGCCGTGGCCGCCGCCTCGGACCGCTCGGCGGCGTCGACGTCCGTCCAGGCGGCGCAGTTGACGACCACCCGCTGACCCGCGACGGCAGTGCGCACGGCCGTCCGGTCGGTGATGTCGAGCTGCTCACGGTTGAGCCCTGTCACCACGGCGTCCGGATCGGTGGAGAGTTCGGCCAGCACGTCCTGGCCGAGGAGCCCGCGGGCACCGGTCACCAGCCAGTTCGCGCTCATCGCAGTGCCGCCCTCTCCTTCAGCGGCTCCCACCAGGAGCGGTGCGCCCGGTACCAGGCGACCGTGGCGGCCAGGCCCTCCGTGAAGGACACCTGCGGGGCATAGCCGAGCTCTTCCCGGATCTTGGTGTCGTCCAGCGAGTAGCGCAGGTCATGGCCTTTGCGGTCGACCACGTACTCGACCCGGTCCCAGCCCGCGCCGACCGCGTCCAGCAGCAGGCCGGTGAGCTTGTGGTTGGTCAGCTCGATTCCGCCGCCGATGTTGTAGACCTCCCCGGCCCGGCCACCGTGCAGAGCCAGGTCGATGCCCCGGCAGTGGTCCGAGACGTGCAGCCAGTCGCGCACATTGCGGCCGTCCCCGTACAGCGGGACCGTCTTTCCGTCGAGAAGATTGGTGATGAAGAGCGGGATGACCTTCTCGGGGAACTGGTGCGGCCCGTAGTTGTTGGTGCAGCGCGTGACAACGACGTCCAAGCCGTGAGTGCGGTGGTAGGCGAGCGCCAGCAGGTCGGCACCGGCCTTCGACGCGGAGTACGGGGAGTTCGGCGCAAGAGGCCACCCCTCGGTCCACGAGCCTTCGCCGATCGAGCCGTACACCTCGTCGGTGGAGACGTGGACGAAGCGGCCGACACCGTGCCGGTGGGCCGCGTCGAGGAGCACCTGTGTGCCCGTCACATTGGTGTGTACGAAGGGACCGGCCCCGTCGATCGACCGGTCCACGTGCGACTCGGCGGCGAAATGGACCACCGCGTCCTGGCCGGCCATGACCTGGTCGACCACGTCCGGATCGCAGATGTCGCCCCGGACGAAGGTGTAGCCCGAGTGTTCCGCCACCAGTGCCAGATTTTCCTCGACCCCCGAGTAGGTGAGTTTGTCGAGGACGGTGATCCGGGCTGTCGGATCCGAGTTCAGCCGCCGACGGACGTATTCCGAACCAATGAAGCCGGCGCCGCCGGTCACAAGGATGCGCATAGTTCTCAGAGTTTCCTCGCCGCAGTGTCGATCCGACGTGTCCCCGTCGACCGTCCGGTGACGGTGCTTTCCTTTCCGGAATGCCGACGGTGCCCGCGAGGCCGAAGCCTCGGGGCACCGTCGTTCCAACTCCGATGAAGCGGACAGGCAGTACGGCACCGCTTCTCACGTGGGAGTTGTCATGCGGCACCTAGACGTGCGGCGGCGGATTGTCCTGGCAGATCGCGTAGACGGTGATCCCCTGGCCCGCGCCGTTCTGGGTGGCCGTCCACCCGGTGGCCGAGTCACCCACGGCACCGATCGGCACGCTGGAGCCGGGGGAACCGTTGCCTGCGTCGAATCCGCCACCTGTGGCGAAGTCGCCGCTGTCGCAGTTGACACTCACGGTCTTGCCCGAGGTGATGCCGGCACTCACGATGTAGGTGCTCAGACCCTGGCCCTGACCACCCTGTGCGCCCTGAGCACCCTGTGCGCCCTGAGCACCCTGCGGCCCCTGAACGCCCTTCCCGTCGTTCCCGTTGGCTCCCTGGGCACCCTGAGCGCCCTGCGCGCCCTGAGCACCCTGCGGCCCCTGAACACCCTTCCCGTCCTTCCCGTTGGCCCCCTGGGCCCCCTGAGCGCCCTGCGCGCCCTGAGCACCCTGCGGCCCCTGAACGCCCTTCCCGTCCTTCCCGTTGGCTCCCTGGGCACCCTGAGCACCCTGCGCGCCCTGCGGGCCCTGCTTGCCCTGCGGGCCCTGCGGACCCTGCGGACCCTTCTTGCCGTGCTTACCGTCATGGCCGTCATGGCCCGGCTTGCCCTGGGGGCCCTCCGGGCCCCGGTCGCCGCCCTTGCTGTCGTCGCCGTACCCGTCGCCGTGCTGGCCGGGCACCCCATAGGGGGCAGCGGTGTCGACGCCCGACCTGTGGATCGCGTCGGCGATGGCCACCGTGCTCGGCGCCACGTTGAGCACTACCGCGAGAGCGCCCGCCGACAAAAGCGTGGCGGACCTCAGGCGTGAGCTTCGAATCGTTCTACGGTTCAAGGGAATCGTCCTCAGGAACTGGGAGGGGGGGTCAAGCCGCATGCGCGCACATCCGGTGCGCTCTATTTGCATGCGCATCACGTCGCCTTTGACCACGGACAAATGCCATTGTTAAACTCGGGGCAATTGAATGGTTACGAGTCACGCCACGACTTGCGCGAGGATCACCCGAGCGGCCTCAGTTGACCAGCTCCCGCCATGCCTTCCGCGTGGATTCCTTCGGCGAGAGCAGTGCGATACGCGGTGCAGCTCTGGAAGGAAGGGAGCAGGCCTTGCCGCTCGGCCTCCTTCAGCGTGGGCGCCGCGGCGTCCTTGTCGGAAAGGTGCGGGACAAGCCCCTCGGGCCAGGCGATGGCCAGATCGGGGTCGAGCGGATTGATCCCGTGTTCGCGCCGTGGCGCGTATCCCTCTGAACAGAGGTAGACAACGGTGGAATCGTCTTCCAGCGCCATGAAGGCGTGGCCCAGCCCTTCCGAGAGGTAGACGCAGCGATGCGTCGTGTCGTCGAGCCTGACCGCCTCCCACCTGCCGAAGCTCGGGGAACCGGTGCGGATGTCGACCACCACGTCGAGGACGGCGCCACTGATGCAGGTGACGTACTTGGCCTGGCCCGGCGGGACCGATGCGTAGTGGATGCCGCGGAGAGTGCCGAGAGCGGAGCGGGAGCAATTGGCCTGCTCCAGCCGGAATCCCTGGCCGATGAAATCACGAAACCCTTCATTCTTGAACCACTCATGGAATCTGCCCCTGCTGTCCGAGAACACCTTGGGCGTTTCCACCCAGGCCCCTTCGATACCAAGTGGCTCCATGTGTTTTCTCCTTTTCGCCGCGCAGTCGGTTCAGGGTCGGCCCAGCGGTACATCGTGGCGCAATCCGCCGCCCCTTTGGGGCAGGACGACGTGGCGGTAGTCCTCCAGCAGTCCCAGCAGATAGTGGCCGTACCCGCTCTTGAGAAGGGGCTGGGCCAATTCCCGGAGCCGATCGTCATCGATCAGCCCGGCGCGCCACACCGCTTCCTCCACGCACCCGACCTTGAAGCCCTGGCGCTCCTCGATCACGCGGACAAACTCCGAAGCCTGCACCATGGAAGTGAAAGTCCCGGTGTCCAGCCACGCGGTGCCGCGGTCCAGTCGCGTGACGTGCAGCGCCCCGGCCTCCAGATAGACCCGATTGAGGTCGGAGATCTCCAACTCGCCCCGGGCGCTGGGCCGCAGTCCTCGGGCGACCTCCACGACGTGATCGTCGTAGAAGTAGAGGCCGGGCACGGCGTAGCGGGACTTCGGCCGAGCCGGTTTCTCCTCGATGGACAGCGCCGTGCCCGACTCGTCGAACTCCACCACGCCGTAGGCCGAGGGGTTGGCGACCTGGTAGGCGAACACCCTGCCGCCCTTGAGATCGTCGTGGCGGGCCAGCCGGGTGCCGAGGCCGCTCCCGTGGAAGATGTTGTCGCCCAGGATCAGGGCCACCGGCCGGCCGTCGATGAAGTCGGCCCCGAGGAGGAAGGCCTGGGCGATGCCCTCCGGCCGCTCCTGTGCCAAGTACTCCAGACTCAGACCGAGTTGACTGCCGTCGCCGAGCAAGCGGCTGAACTGACACTGGTCTTCCGGGGTGGTGATGATCAGGATCTCGCGGACACCGGCCATCACCAGCGTGGAAAGCGGGTAATAGACCATCGGTTTGTCGAAGACCGGCAGCAGTTGCTTCGACACCGAGCGGGTCAGTGGCCACAGTCGCGAGCCGGTACCCCCGGCCAGGAGAATTCCGCGCATGGCAGCACCATAGGCGACTTACCCATCAATACCGGTTGTTGCGCGCCATCATTGAACGTTTCGGACATACTGTTCGCCGTCGCGCCCGGATGTCGTCCGCGCGGCGCGATCGAGCGCGACCTGAACGGAGTCCGGAATGCCCGACACAGCCGCCGAGGAACCGCGCCGGCACATCGCCGATTCGACGGTGCTGGCGCTGGCCGCATACACCACGGTGACGGTGGCCCTCTTGGTTCGTACGCTTCTGCTGCCCAGCGAGTCGGGGGACTATCTCACCTTTCTCGACCCCTGGTACCAACACATCGCGGGCAACGGCGGGTTCAGCGCTCTCGCCGACCCCGGCTTCTCGGACTACAACGTCCCCTACCTCTATCTGCTGGCCGCGCTGACCTACATTCCGGTGTCGCCGCTGGCGGGCATCAAATGGATTTCGATCCTGTTCGATCTGGCGCTGGCGTACTACACCTTCCGCATTGTGTCCCGGCTGCGGCCCGCGGCCCTCTCGACGGCCCTCGGCGCGGCGGCGGTGGTGCTCTTCCTGCCCACCGTCGTCACGAACAGCGGTTGGTGGGGGCAGTGCGACAGCATCTACACGGCCTTCCTTGTCGGTGGGATCCATTACGTGCTGCGCCGGCGGCCGTGGTGGGCGTGCACGTTCTTCGGGCTCGCGCTGGCGTTCAAGTTCCAGGCCGTTTTCCTCTTCCCCTTCCTGCTCGTACTGGTGCTGGCGAGGCGGGTGCCGTGGCGATGCCTGCTCGCCGTTCCCGCGGCATACCTCGTACTCGATGTCCCGGCCCTCGTGCTCGGCGCCGACCCGGGACAACTACTGACGGTCTACGCCCGGCAGACGGACACATACCGCTTCCTCACCGTCAACGGGCCGTCCGTCTACCAGTTCGTGTCGGTGCCCGACGACGCCGCCGACGCCGTACGCAGCGCGGGTGTTCTGGTCGCGGGAGCGCTCGTGTCGCTCCTGATCGGACTGGCGGTGTGGTCTCTGCGCCGCGGTCGGCACGACGTGCCGGGCTCCGGCCGCGGAGTGCCGGGGCTCACGGACACCCGGATCGTGCTGCTGGCCACCTGTTCCGCGATCGCGGTGCCGTTCCTGCTGCCCTCGATGCACGAGCGGTACTTCTATGCCGCGGACGTACTCACCGTGATGGCCGCGTTCCAACTGCCCAGGCAGCTCTGGTACGTGCCGGTGCTGGTGCAACTGGCCTCGTTCGGCAGCTACCTGTACTGCGTCGCCCCTGGCCTGGCTCCGTATCTGTCGATGCCCGCGCACGGCGCGCTGATGCTGCTCGCCCTGGTGGCCATGTTGCGGACGACGATCCACGAGTTCCGCCATGGCCCCGAAGCACCGGCCGTACGCGACCGGCCGTCCCTCAGCATGAACACAGCCGAGCCGGCCCGGACGTAGCGCTTCGCGGACCCGGCAACGGGAGCGCCCCCCGACGGCCGACGGCCCGGCGCGCTCGACGGAGCGCGCCGGGCCGTCGCGGGCCCGGGTGTGACGGGGTGGCCCAGGGTCTTCCGTCTGGATCGGGCTGGATCAGGGAGCGGGGTCCGATCCGAACACAAGGCCCTGGCCGCCGAGGGAATCCTGACGGTTTCCCTGACCGCGGCGCGGGCCCGGCCAGGCGATGCCCGGCGTCGGCTCCATCGCCGCGCCGGTGTCGTCGCCGACGTAGTAGGTCGGGCGCTGCTGGAGGGCGGTGTAGATGCGGCCGATGTACTCGCCGAGCACGCCCAGGCAGATGAGCTGGACGGCGCCGACGAAGAGGACCGCGGTGATCAGGGAGGTCCAGCCGGGGGTGGTGTCGCCCGCCGAGTACGCGACCAGCGTGTACGCGAGCGTGCCGAGGCAGACGAAGAAGGCGAGGGCGCCCAGCCAGGTGGCCAGCCGCAGCGGCGCGACGGAGAAGCTGACGATGCTGTCGACCGCCAGCAGGATCATCTTGCGCAGCGGGTACTTGGTGTGACCCGCGACGCGTGGGTCGCGGTGGTAGGTGACCTCTCCACTGGGGAAGCCGAGCCAGGGCACGAGGAGCCGGTACACCTGCGGCTGGTCGGGCAGGGCCTTCAGGGCGTCGAGGGCGTTGCGCGACAGAAGGCGGAAGTCGCCGGCCTGGGCGGGGACATGGCTGCCGACCATGCGGCGCATGAGCCAGTAATAGGCACCGGCGGTGCGGCGTTTGAAACCGGTGTCGGTGGAGCGGTTGGCGCGTACGCCGTAGACGATGTCCAGGTGACGGGAGCGGGCCAGGGCGAGCATCTCGGGGATCTTCTCCGGGGGGTCCTGGAGGTCGGCGTCGAGGCTTGCGGCGTAGTGACCGCGGGCGTGGTGCAGGCCGGCGGTCAACGCGGCCTGGTGTCCACTGTTGCGGCGCAGTCGCACCACCCGCAGCTGCGGCCAGGTGGCCCCCAGGTCCACCAGCTGTTCGGCTGTCCTGTCCGTGGAGCCGTCGTCCACCGCGAGCACCTCGTACGGCTCGCACGTCCCGTCCAGCATCGGACGCAGCCGCCGCACCAGCGCCGGCAACGCCTCTTCCTCGTTGAACATCGGGATGACGACCGACAACTCAACCGATGACTCAATCTGGTCAGTTGGGTCGTGGAGCACATCAATCATTCGGAGATGCCAGCCCATTCTGGAGCGGGGAGGGCACAACAAACTGCCCGATTTGCTCGCATACGCTACAGTGTGCGGTTGTTTCAGCGCGTCCAGACACACGTTCTCGAAACCGGGTGCCGTAAACCGATGCCGAACCCCACCGCGCCCTCCGGGGCACCAACGTCCGATACGTCCGCCGACGTGGCCGAGACCGGCGTCACCCGGCAGCTGCCGGCGTTCGCGATCATCGGCGCGATGTCCACCGCCGCTTACCTGGGCCTATACACGGCACTCCGGCCCGTGCTCGACGCCCAGCCCGCCAACCTGGTCGCACTGCTGGTCACGGCCGTGGCGAACACCGCCGCCAACCGCCGCTTCACCTTCCGGGTGCGCGGCACGGACGGGGCCGCCCGGCATCAGCTCCAGGGACTGGTGGCCTTCTTCGCCGGGCTCGCACTCAGCAGCGGCGCCCTCGCCGTGGCACACCAGACCCTGCCGGAGGCGCCATACGTGGAGATCGGCGCACTGATCGTGGCCAATGCCGCCGCGACGGCGCTTCGCTTCGCACTGCTGAGGCTGTGGGTGTTCAGAGGGCCGTGACGACCCTTTCGTGGCGCCGTCACCACAGCTCACCCTGACACTCACCCTGCGCGCCCACTGCGACCAGTTCTGCCATCAGGCTCAACTTTAGACGAAATCTAAGCTAGGATGGCTTCCTGCCAGAGCACAGGAGGCCGTCCCATGTACGAACCGATCCGCACCAAGTCGGTCCACACGATGGCCGGCACCGCCCCCTCCGACTTCCCCCACCGGTCGCGCGAGGAGGAGCTGGACATCCAGCTCGCCGGTCACCTCGCCGCGCTGCTCGCGGTGACGGACGAGATCCGCGCGCCCGCGCCCTCCGCCGACCTGGACGCCGCCGCCGAGCGGCTCGCCGAGCAGGTGGCCCGGCTGCGGGGAGGATCGGCACCCGTACGTTCGGCGGTGGCCGCCGCCATCCATGACCCCGGCCTCACGGCGCTCCACCAGCGGGCGCATGCTCTCGCCGGGCGCGCCCTCGTCGTCGCGGCATCTCGCGCCGACACCGCTGCCGCGATCCTGGCGGCCGAGCGCATGGACGCCCACGCGGCCGCCGCCGACCCTCGCGAACTAGCGTCCCGCTGAGCCCGTCGACCCCCTCGAACGGCCCCGGTCCGCTCACACCCGTAGCGACGCGCGCGTACGGACCGGGTTACCAGAACACTGCGTTCACCGCGGCACCCCCGTAGTGGCACTCCCCGCACCCGGGCCTCGACCTCAAGGGGTGCGACTCCGCCTTCCCGCCCGGCCAGGTGCCGGCCGACGAGCGCGAGACTGTGGCCCGCGTCGACGGCGGGGGAGACGTCCTCGACGACCGCCGCCGTCGAGCGCTGGGCGGGCCCGCCGGAGCGCCCTTGATTTGCTCGAAGCACTCTCTGAACTCGCTCTCCGCCCCTGCCCGTCCCGTACCTCGGGGGCCGAGCCCCCAGACCCCCGCTAAAAGACCGCGCAGTTCCCCGCCCCTGAAAAGGGGCGGGGAACTGCGCGAACGGGGTCTGGGGCGGAGCCCCAGGAACGATGGGGGTCCCCCTGCTCGAGCGAAGCCGAGAGTTTGCGGGGAGGGCAGAGGCGGAGGGGGCGAGAACCCCGCCCCAGCGTCGCCATCACCGCGGCCGGCCTCGACAACGTCGCACGTCAGGACAACTCGAGTCGGCCGCGGAGCGACAGGCGGGCGTCAGCCCAGGCGCTTCACCAGCGCGCGGTACTCGTCCCACAGCTCCTTCGGCGTGTGGTCCCCGAAGGTGTTGAGGTGCTCGGGGACCAGGGAGGCCTCGTCGCGCCACACCTCCTTGTCGACCGTCAGCAGGAAGTCGAGGTCGGAGTCGGCCAGTTCGAGGCCGTCCGTGTCGAGGGAGTCACGCGTCGGCAGGATGCCGATCGGCGACTCGACGCCCTCCGCCTTGCCCTCGAGGCGCTCGACGATCCACTTCAGGACGCGGCTGTTCTCGCCGAAGCCGGGCCACACGAACTTGCCCGCGTCGTTCTTGCGGAACCAGTTCACGTAGTAGATCTTCGGCAGCTTCGCCTGGTCCTTGTCCTTGGCCACGTCGACCCAGTGGGCCATGTAGTCGCCCATGTTGTAGCCGCAGAACGGGAGCATCGCGAAGGGGTCGCGGCGCAGCTCGCCGACCTTGCCCTCGGCGGCGGCGGTCTTCTCGGAGGCGACGTTCGCGCCGAGGAACACACCGTGGTTCCAGTCGAAGGACTCGGTCACCAGCGGCACGGCGGAGGCGCGGCGGCCGCCGAAGAGGATCGCCGAGATCGGCACGCCCTTCGGGTCCTCCCACTCGGGCGCGATGATCGGGCACTGCGAGGCGGGGGTGGTGAAGCGCGCGTTCGGGTGCGCGGCCGGGACGCCGGACTCGGGGGTCCAGTCGTTGCCCTTCCAGTCGGTGAGGTGGGCGGGAGTCTCCTCCGTCATGCCCTCCCACCAGATGTCGTTGTCGTCGGTGAGCGCGACGTTCGTGAAGACGGAGTTGCCCCACAGCGTCTTCATGGCGTTGGCGTTGGTGTGCTCGCCGGTGCCGGGCGCGACGCCGAAGAAGCCGGCCTCGGGGTTGATCGCGTAGAGGCGGCCGTCCTCGCCGAACCGCATCCAGGCGATGTCGTCGCCGATGGTCTCGACGGTCCAGCCGGAGATCGTGGGCTCCAGCATCGCGAGGTTGGTCTTGCCGCAGGCGCTCGGGAAGGCCGCGGCGACGTACTTCGACTCACCCTGCGGCGGGGTCAGCTTGAGGATGAGCATGTGCTCGGCGAGCCAGCCCTCGTCGCGCGCCATGACGGACGCGATGCGCAGGGCGTAGCACTTCTTGCCGAGCAGGGCGTTGCCGCCGTAGCCGGAGCCGTAGGACCAGATCTCGCGGGTCTCCGGGAAGTGCGAGATGTACTTCGTGGAGTTGCAGGGCCACGGCACGTCCTGCTGGCCCTCGTCGAGCGGCGCGCCCAGGGTGTGGACGGCCTTCACGAAGAAGCCGTCGGTGCCGAGCTCGTCCAGGACGGGCTGCCCCATGCGCGTCATGGTGCGCATGGAGACGGCGACGTACGCGGAGTCGGTGATCTCGACGCCGATGGCGGAGAGCTCCGAGCCGAGCGGGCCCATGCAGAACGGGACGACGTACATCGTCCGGCCCTTCATCGAGCCGCGGAAGATGCCGCCGTTGCCCTCGTTGCCCTGGAAGATCTCACGCATCTCCGCGGGGGCTTTCCAGTGGTTGGTGGGGCCGGCGTCCTGCTCCTTCTCGGAGCAGATGAACGTCCGGTCCTCGACGCGCGCGACGTCGGTCGGGTCGGAGGCGGCGTAGTACGAGTTCGGGCGCTTGATCGGGTCGAGCTTCTTGAACGTGCCCTTGTCGACCAGTTCCTCGGCGAGGCGCTCGTACTCGGCCTCGGACCCGTCGCACCAGACCACACGGGCCGGCTGCGTCAGTTCGGTGATCTCGTTGACCCACGAGATCAGTTCCTGGTGCTTGGTGGGGACAGTGCCCAAGGAAACGGGAGCCGCGATGTCGCGCGCCACGATTGCTCCTAAATGAGGGGTTTTTGTGTTGTTGCCCCTTGGGGGCTGCGACCCGGATGCTTCACGTGTTGATCCCTCTGGCGCTCATCCGGTGCCGACCGCACTCATATGATCATCCGACGCGGGCGCGCATATGTCCAGAGGGCCCCACACCTGAGCGACGTGAGGATCGCCACTCGTTTGCGTCACCGATCGTCACTCATGTTCGTTACTTACGGCCCCGTAGGTACGATGCGGCTCATGACTGCCGCCACGCCATCCGAAGTGACCGCGACAGAGCCCGTTCCGGTGAAACCACGGCTGCGCGGCTGGCTGCACGCGGGAATGTTCCCCGCGGTCGTCATCTCCGGCCTGGTACTGACCGCCCTCGCGGACTCGACCCGCGGCCGGATCGCCTGCGGGATCTACGTCCTGACAGCCTGCCTGCTCTTCGGTGTGAGCGCGCTCTACCACCGGGGCAACTGGGGCCCGCGCGCCGACGGCGTACTGCGCCGGCTCGACCACGCGAACATCTTCCTGATCATCGCGGGCACCTACACCCCGCTCACGATGCTGCTGCTCCCCGAGGCCAAGGGCCAGTGGCTGCTGTGGGGCATCTGGGCGGCCGCCACGGCGGGCATCGTCTTCCGCGTCTTCTGGGTCGGCGCCCCGCGCTGGCTCTACACCCCGTGCTACATCGCGATGGGCTGGGCGGCCGTCTTCTTCCTGCCCGACTTCCTGCACACGGGCGGCACGGCCGTGCTCGTCTGCGTGATCGTCGGTGGGCTGCTCTACAGCGCGGGCGGCGTGATCTACGGGATCAAGCGCCCGAACCCGTCGCCGCGCTGGTTCGGCTTCCACGAGGTCTTCCACTCGCTCACGCTCGCGGCGTTCGTCGTGCACTACGTCGGCATCTCGCTGGTGGCGTACCGGCACGCCTGACCTCACCCTTCACCCTTCTGGCCGCGGCTTCCGAGCCGCGGCCATTTTTCGTGCCCCGACCCTTACGCCCGGGTCCGGGGCCCTTGTTTCCGGATCCATGGATTGACAGTAAGCATCTTTTGAGAGTTACTCTCATTTCATGGCTACTGTCACCAAGCAGGACTCACCGCGGGACAGCGTGCAGCGCGACCCTCCCCCAAGCTCTCGGCTTCGCTCGAGCAGGGGGGACCCCCATCGCTGGTGGGCGCTCGGCGCCCTGGTCGCGAGCATGCTCGTGCTCGGCTTCGACATGACGATCCTCAACGTGGCGCTGCCGACCATGGCCGCCGACCTCGGCGCGGACACCGGTCAGCAGCAGTGGATGGCGGACTCGTACGTCGTCGTCTTCGCCGCCCTGATGCTTCCGGCCGGGCTGCTCGGCGACCGGTTCGGGCGGCGCCGGATGCTCATCGCCGGACTCGGCGTCTTCCTCGCGGGCTCGCTCGTGGGGGCGCTCGCGAGCGACGTCGGCTCGGTGATCGGCGCCCGCGCGCTGATGGGTGTCGGTGCCGCGCTCGTCATGCCCCTCGCCCTGTCCGTGCTGCCCTCGCTCTTCGCCCCCGACGAGCGCACCAAGGCCGTCGGCATCATCTCCGCGGCCTCGGCGGTCGGCATGCCGCTCGGCCCGATCCTCGGCGGCTGGCTCCTCGACCACTTCTGGTGGGGCTCGGTCTTCCTGGTCAACGTCCCGATGGTCGCCATCGGGATCACGGCCTGCTTGTTCCTGCTGCCGGAGACCCGTGACCCCGCCTCACCGCGGGTCGACGCCATCTCCACCGCGCTCACCGCAGCCGGCCTCGGCGCCCTGATCTACGCGATCATCGAGGCGCCGCACCGCGGCTGGACCGACCCGGTGGTGCTGGTCCTGTTCGCGGCCTCCGTCGCCCTGGTCACCGCCCTCGTCCTGCGCGAGCGGCGCAGCGAGCGGCCGCTCCTCGACCTCACCTTGCTGGCCCGCCGCGGCTTCCTGCTCAACACGCTCGCGGCCACCCTCGGCATGTTCGTCCTGTCGGGCCTGATGTTCGTGCTGCCGCAGTACCTCCAGGCCGTCCTCGGCAACGACGCGCTCGGCACCGGCGTACGGCTGCTGCCGATGATGGCCGGGACGCTGGTGGCCGCGAAGTGCGCGCAGCCCCTGGTCACCAGGTTCGGGCCGCCCACGGTGATCAGCGCGGCGCTCACGGTCCTGGCCTTCGCCGCGTTCCTCGGCAGCCGCACCACGGCCGACTCCGGGTACGGGTTCACCGCGCTGTGGCTGGGCATCGCCGGGGTCGGCTTCTCCTTCGCGCTCGTCCCCGCGATGGGCGCCGCGCTGTCGGCGCTGCCCGCGGACCGGGCGGGCAGCGGCTCGGGCCTCCTGATGACGGTGCGGCAGGTGGGCGGCGCGCTCGGCATCGCCCTGCTCGGCGCGCTCCTCGCCGGGGCCTACGGCAGCCGCCTCGACACGGCCGGCCTGCCCGGTCCCGCGGCGGACACCGCCCAGGACTCCGTGACGGCCGCCCACGCGGTGGCCACGAAGCTCGGGGACCACGCACTCGCCTCGTCGGCGAACACCGCGTACCTCCACGGGATGAACGTGGTGCTGCTCGTCGTGGGCGTCGCGTCGCTGGTCACCGCCCTGCTCGCGGCCGCCCTGCTCCCCCGTACCGCGCCGTCCACCGGCGTGGCCCCGGCCCCCGGTGATGCCCGAGAATGAGTCCCATGGCCGCCTCCGCACGCTCCACCCCCGCCGCCGACCGCCCCGGGATGGGCCTACGCGAACGCAAGAAGCTCAAGACCCGGGTCGCGATCAGGGACGCGACGTACCGCCTGATCACCGAGCAGGGGTACGACGCGACGACGGTCGAGCAGATCGCCGAGGCCGCCGAGGTGTCGCCGTCCACCGTGTTCCGGTACTTCCCGACCAAGGAGGACATCGTCCTCACGGACGAGTACGACGCGGTCCTGGAGGCCGAGCTGCGGGCGCGGCCCTCGGACGAGTCGATCATCGACTCGCTGCAACACGTGATCGCGCAGGCCGTGCACCTCGGGTTCGACGACGATCCCGAGGTGTCACGGCTGCGGACCAGGCTCCAGGTCGAGGTGCCCGCGGTGCGCTCCCGGATGATGGAGTCCATGTCCGTCACCGGGCAGCTGCTGTGCCGGGTGATCGGCGAGCGCACCGGCCGCGACGCCGACGGCCTTGAGGTCCGCGTCTACGCGATGGCGCTGGTCGGCGCACTCATGGAGACCACCCTGTACTGGGCCGAGCACGGTCACCGGGACGAGTTGCGCGACCTGATGGACCGCACGCTGGAGACGTTCAGGAACGGTCTCTAGGGGCCCGGCACGGTCCGACGGCGTCCGGCTCGCCTCAGTCCTGCAGCTTCACCGCGAGCTGCTGGGCTTCGGTCACCGGGGCGTCGCAGGTGAAGTTGCGGCACACGTACGCGGCCGGGCGGCCGTCGACGAGCGGCCGGTCCACCAGCAACGGCAGTTCGCCGGCGCCCGGCCGGCCCGCCGCGACGACCGCGCCGGGCGCCGTGCCGAGCAGCGCCGTGCGGTGGAGTTCACCGCCGATCTCGCCGACGACGGCGACCTCCTTCGGCCCGTCGAGCAGCGCCTCCGCGACCGCGAGCCCGTGCCCGATGAAGCGCGGCGCGCGCGGCCCGAGCGCCCGCACGACGCCCAACGCCCGTTCGGCGGCGGTGCGGTGGGGCTCCGAACCGGTCTGCGCCGCGTACGAGAGCAGCGCGCCGGCCGCCGCGCTCCAGCCCGAGGGCGTGGCGTTGTCGGTCGGGTCCTGGGGCCTGCGGATCAGCTGCTCCGCGTCGGCCGCCGTGTCGTACAGCGCGCCGGACTCCGCGTCGGTGAACTGGTCGAGGACGTGGTCGAGGAGGAACCCCGCGAACTCCAGCCAGACCCCCTCGCCGGTCACGGACGCCAGCGTGAGGAAGCCCTCGGCGACATCCGCGTAGTCCTCGAGGACACCGGCGTTCGCGCCGACCCGGCCGTCCTTGCTGGTACGGGCGATGCGCGCCCGCGCGTCCATGTGGAGGCGCACGAGCAGATCGGCGGCGGCGAGCGCGGCCTGCACCAGGTCCGGCCGGTCGAAGTACGCGCCGGTCTCCGCGAGCGCGGCGATCGCCAGGCCGTTCCACGCGGCGACGATCTTGTCGTCCCGCCCGGGTGCCGGCCGCTCGGCGCGCGCCGCGAGCAGCCTGCGCCGCACGTCCTCGATCCGCGCGCTGTCGAACTCGGCTTCCTGTTGCGGGAGTTGGAGGACCGATGCGCCCTCCTCGAAGGTGCCCTGCTGCGTCACGCCGAAGTACCGGGCGGCCAGCTCGGCGTCCGCGTCCCCGAGCACCTCGCGCAGCTGCTCGGGCGTCCACACGTAGAACGCGCCCTCGACATGGCGGCCCTCGGCGTCCTCACTGTCCGCGTCCAGCGCGGACGCGAACCCGCCCTCGTTCGTCCGCAGTTCCCGCACCATGAAGTCCGCGGTCTCCAGGGCGACCCGCCTGGCCGTCTCCGAACCGGTGGCCCGCCACAGATGCGCGTACGCGCGGCACAGCAGCGCGTTGTCGTAGAGCATCTTCTCGAAGTGGGGCACGACCCACTCGCGGTCGACGGAGTAGCGCGCGAAGCCGCCGCCGAGCTGGTCGTAGATCCCGCCGCGCGCCATCCGCTCGCAGGTGTCGACGGCCATCTGGAGCGCGCCCTCGGCACCGGTGCGGGCGTAGTGGCGCAGCAGGAACTCGATCACCATCGACGGCGGGAACTTGGGTGCGCCGCCGAACCCGCCGCTCGTCGCGTCGTACTCGCGGGTCAGGCCGAGCAGCGCCTGCGCGAGCTCGCCCTCGCCGGGGACCTGCGTGTCCCCGTACGGCAGCTCGCGTCCGGCCAGATCGCCCACGATCTTCGCGGCGACCTCGGCGACCTCGTCCTTGCGCTCCGCCCACGCCTGCGCCACGCCCTGCAGGATCTGCGGGAAGGAGGCCATTCCGTGCCGGGGCTCGGGCGGGAAGTAGGTGCCGAAGTAGAACGGCTCGGCCTCGGGCGTGAGGAACACGGTCATGGGCCAGCCGCCCTGTCCGGTGGCGGCCTGCACGGCCTCCATGTAGACGGCGTCGACGTCGGGGCGCTCCTCGCGGTCGACCTTGATGTTGACGAAGCGGTCGTTCATGAGGCCGGCGGTCGCCTCGTCCTCGAAGGACTCGTGCGCCATGACGTGGCACCAGTGGCAGCTGGAGTACCCGACGCTGAGCAGCACCGGGACCCCGCGCCGCCGCGCCTCCTCGAAGGCGTCGGCCGACCACGGCCACCAGTCGACGGGGTTGTCGGCGTGCTGGAGGAGGTAGGGGGACGTCTCATGGGCCAGTCGGTTCGGCATGCGCCCCATCCTCGCGCACGCCGGTCGCCGATCGGCCCTTTGATCCCCGGCCCCTCGCGCCGTGACCCCATACGCAGCACACTTGACGCGGAACCGTTGCCGCCGGAGGGGGACCTGAGATGCGAGACAGCCATCGGGCGGAAGCCGAGGGGCTGTTGGCCCGGGCCGTGGAGGAGGAAGTACGGCGTTCGGGTGGGCGCACGGACGGCGGGGTGCTGCTGTCACGTGCGCGCGGTGCGCTCGACGCCATGGCGGAGACCGCCACCGAGGAGTACACACAGTTCACCCATGCCCTGGACGAGGCCGAGGCCGGGCAGATGTCGTTCGGGCAGCGCTTCGCCCAGGAGCGCGGGTCGACTCCCTTGCTGGTCACGGGCGTTGCCGCGGTGGGCGCCTGCGTGGCCGACCTGCTGCTCGGTACGGGCGCGGGGACCGCGGTCGGCGCGGGCGCGGCCGTCGCCGTGGTGGGCGCCGCCACGACCGTCGCGAAGGTGACGGCCTCCCATGTGCCCGCCGCGAGCCGCCGCGCCGGGGCGAGGAGCCAGCCCGGCGGGCCCGAACAGCTGAGACTGCAGTGGCTGACGGCGCTCGACGTGCGGGGGATCCGGCCGTTCCTCGACCAGCAGCGCGTCCTCGCCGCCACCGCGGGCACCGGCGCGAAGAAGCCGACGCCGCAGCTGCGCCGTACCGACAAGAGCGCGGCGGCCAGGCGGCGCAATGTCCTGGAGCAGTCTTTCGGCCAACTCCCTGAGCCTGAGGGCCCGTTCGCCGGCCGCAGGACGCAGATGCAGCGGATCGCGCAGTGGGTGCACGCGGCGCGCGCGAGCACCGAGACCCGGCCCACCGTCGTCGTGCTGCACGGCGCCCCCGGCTCGGGCCGTACGACGCTCGCGGTGCGGGCGGCGCACGAGCTGCGCGACCAGTTCCGCGGCGCGTGCGTCGTGGACCTGCGGGGCGACGCGCCCGAGGCCCCGCTGTCGACCCGGGACGCGCTGCTCCATCTGCTCAACCGGCTCGGCGCGCCGCGCGAGCAGCTGCTCTTCCGGGAGCGTTCCTCGCAGGAGCAGCAGTTGCGCCGCCTGAGCGACCTGTACCACCAGCATCTGACGGGGCTTCCGGTCACGATCGTCCTGGACGACGCGGGCGACGCGGAGCAGGTGCGCACGCTGATCCCCGAGCGGTCCGACAGCCTCGTGCTCGTGACGGCGCGCAAGCCGCTCGACCTGCCCGCGGACGTCCCGGCGTGGGTGCACCAGGTGCCGGTGGACGCGCTGGACGCGGCGGGCTCGGAGGAACTCCTGCGCGAGTCCGCGGAGGACGCGTCGGGGCCCTACGACTCCGAATCGTCCGACACCGTGAGGGAGTTGTGTGGGGGTCTGCCGCTGGCGCTGCGCATCGCGGGCTCCGCGATCGGGCCGCGCACGACTCGCGCACTGGCGTCCGACCTGGGTGCGTACGGGCCCGTGGAGCCGGTCGAGCGGGTGCTGTGGCTGCGCTACACCGACCAGTCCGATGCAGCCCGGCGGCTGCTGCGCCGGCTCGCGCTCGCCGGGCGGGCCTCGCTCGGCGCGGCCGCGGCGGCGGCGCTCCTCTCGACGGACGAGTCGGAGGCCACCCGCCATCTGACGGCGCTGTCACGGGCGGGGCTGATCAACCACGTGCGGGGCAGCCGGTACCGGCTGCACGACCTCGTCCGCTCCTTCGCGCACGCCCGTCTCCTCGACGAGGAGGAGCCGGCCGAGCGGACGGCCGCGCAGGAACGCCTCATCCAGAACTACGGGGAGCTCGCGGACTCGGTGATCCGGCTCGTCGACGGCAAGATGTCGACGCGGGCCGGCCAGATCGGCCCGCACGGCTTCACCTCGCTGGACGCCGCGCTGCGCTGGCTCGACGACGAGTCCAGCTTCATCACGGCGACGCTGCGGGGCGCGGAGGGCGTCGACCAGGCGGCCGTGCTCAATCTGCTCGGCGCCCTGTGCGACTACTGCCTGCTGCGCGGCGACCTCTACCGCCTCGGCGAGATCAGCGAACTCACCCAGGCCGTCGACCAGGGGCTTCTCGTGCGCTCGGTCCAGTGGCGCACGGGTATCGCGGCGCGCCAGCTCGGCGAGCTCGACAAGGCGCGTACGACGCTGGCGTCCGTGGTGGACCTGTACTTCGAGGCGCACCACAACGCGGGCGCGGCGCGCGCCCTGTGCTCGCTGGGCATCACGCTGCACCACCAGGGCCAGCTCAAGGAGGCGGCGGCGAAGCTCCGCGAGGCCCTCGACCTGCAGATCACGGACGAGACGTCGGGCGACCGGGGCTGGACGCTGCACGCGCTCGCCGCGGTGGAGCGCGACCGGGCTCACGTGAAGGAGGCGCTCGACCTGCTGACCGCGGCGCTGGCCCTGCACCGCGAGAACGAGTCCGTGCACGGCGAGGCGTGGGCGCACTTCCAGCTGGGGCAGCTGTGCCTGCGGATGGGGGACGTGCCGGGCGCTGAGCGTGAGCTGCGCACCGCCCTCGACCTGTACAGCCGTACGCGCGACAGCCGGGGCGAGGCATGGGCGCTCACCCAGCTGGCGCGGGCGCGCCTGGTGGACGGCGACGCGTCGGCGGCCGTCGACGGACTGCGCCAGGCCACCTCGCGCCACCGCGACAACGAGGACGCGCGCGGCGAGGCCTGGACGCTCTACTACCTCGGCCAGGCCCTGGAGGAGAGCAGCGACCTCGACCAGGCGGTACGTGAGCTGGAGCGCTCCCGCACGATGTTCTCGCGGATGCGCGACGTGTACGGGCTCGCCTGCGCCCGCCATCACTCGGCCCGCGTCACGCGTGACCAGCGCGCCGCGCAGACCGGCTCGCTGCGCAACTCCGGCTTCGCGCGTCAGCTCCTGGTCGACGCCCGCGCCGACTTCCAGCGCATCGGCGTCGCGCACGGCGAGGGGTGGACCTGCCTGGAACTGGCGGTGGTGGACGCGGGCAACGGGCGCGCGGCCCAGGCCCTGACCCTGTGCGAGGAGGCGGCGGCACTGTTCGCGTCGTACGGCGACCGCCGCGGCGAGGACTGGGCGAACTTCCTGCGCTGCACGCTGCTGCCGTACGCGTCACCGGGCGGCTCGGAGATCGGCACGGCCGTGGCACAGGAGGAGCTGTCCCAGCTCGCCCGCACCACCCACGCCGGCCGGGACGGCAAGCTCGACGACTACGTGGAGGCCTACCAGCTCCTCCTGGAGCGCGGCGCGGACCTCGAGGCGGGCTGGCAGGCCTGGCGCCTCGGCATGGTCCCGAAGCGGCACGCCCGGGACGTGATGGGCGTGGAGGTGAGCGCGGGGCGCTGAGGGCGCGCGGGCGCCGGGGCGCCTGAGCGCCGGGGCGCAGCACGAAGGCGCTCGGCGCGGCTCATCGCCGTGCCGAGCGCGTTCCGTCCAGCTGGGCGTCAGCCCTTGGCGGGCGAGGCCGGGGAGGCGCCGGAGCCGGCCGCGGGGTCCGCGGCGGCGTCCGGCTTCTCCTTGAAGTCGACCTTGCCCATGTGGCGGTTCATCGACTTCATCAGGCCCCAGACGGCGACGGCCATCACCGCGAAGACGATGAAACCGAGGACGCCCGGGGTCACCTTGTTCTCGTCGACCTCCTTGGCGAGGGGGACGAGATGCGTCATTGCCAGGCTTGCGCTTGCGCTCATGTCAGGCATTGTCGCGGATGCCCGCAAAGAGGTCGTCCTCGGGGAGGGAGGTGTCGACGAGGGACTTCGCGAGCTCGTACTCCTCGGTCGGCCACACCGCCTTCTGGACGTCCATCGGGACGCGGAACCAGCCGCCGTCGGGGTCGATCTGCGTGGCGTGCGCGATCAGCGCCTTGTCGCGGATCTCATAGAACTCGGCGCACGGGATGTGCGTGGTCAGCGTCCGCTCGACCCGCTCGAACTCGTCCCAGCGCTTGAGCCACTCCGCGTACGGCGACTCGAGGCCGCGGTCGAGCATCGCCTGGTGCAGCGCCTCGGTGCGCGGCCGGTTGAAGCCCTGGTTGTAGTAGAGCTTCTGCGGCTGGTAGGCCGGGCCGAACTCGGACTCCGGGTACTTCTCGGTGTCCGCCGCGCCCTCGAACGCCACCATCGAGATCTTGTGGGTCATGATGTGGTCGGGGTGCGGGTAGCCGCCGTTCTCGTCGTACGTCGTGACGACCTGCGGGCGGAACGAGCGGATCTGCCTGACCAGCTCACCCGCCGCCTTGTCGACGTCCTCGAGCGCGAAGCAGCCCTCGGGCAGCGGCGGCAGCGGGTCACCCTCGGGCAGGCCCGAGTCGACGAAGCCCAGCCACTCCTGCTTGACGCCGAGGATCTCGCGCGCCTCGTCCATCTCCTTCTTGCGTACCTCGTGGATGTGCTCCTCGATGTACTTGTCGCCCTGGAGCTTCGGATTGAGGATGGAGCCGCGCTCCCCGCCCGTGCAGGTCACGACGTGCACGTCCACCCCCTCGGACACGTACTTGGCCATGGTGGCCGCGCCCTTCGACGACTCGTCGTCGGGGTGGGCGTGAACGGCCATCAGTCGCAGCTGCTCAGTCAAGACAAGATCCTCAGTGAATGACTCGGTGAATAAGGCGCCCTCGGTCATACAGCGCAATGGGCGGCTTCTATAGTGACCGAACCGGGGGGCGGAAAATTCCGGCAGTCTGTCCGGGGCCGGTCCTCGACCGTCCCGCGCGAGAGGATCGATCATGAGTGCGGTGAGTGAGCAGCTCCCCGACGGCCGCTACGGCCGTTCCCGCTCCGCCGACGAACGCGCGGACCGCACCCTGAAGATTGTCGGCGCCGTGCTCGGCGCCCTGCTCGTCATCCTCATCGGCTGGTTCGGCTACCACTACGTGTTCGGTACGAAGATCAGCGCCGAGGTCATCACCTTCAAGGCCTCCGACGAGGCGGTCAAGGTGCACCTCGAGGTCCGTAAGGACACCGACGCGAAGGGTTACTGCACCATCCGTTCGCTGTCCACCGACGGCGCCGAGGTGGGCCGCGCGGACTTCCGCTTCGACCAGCGCGACAGCCGGATCGACAAGGTCGTGACGCTGCGCACCACGGCCCGCGGCACCAGCGCGGAGCTGCTCGGCTGCCACGCGGGCTGACCCCACGGCGGCCACACCGCGACCGCATCGCCGGCCGTACGGGTTTCGATGCCTGACCTGCATCGACGAATTCTTGATGGCATATGTCCTCCCCCTTCGGCGCCTGAATTGTTAGGCTCGTGGTTTCGCCCTCCCGTGAGAGCACATGCTTCTGGGTAGGGCGATGCTTTGTATTCCCAGTACCTACGAGGAGCACCTGTGACCCAGACCAGCGAAGACGTCACCTGGCTCACGCAGGAGGCGTACACCAAGCTCAAGGACGAGCTGGAGTACCTGTCTGGTCCCGCGCGCGCCGAGATCACCGTGAAGATCGCGGCGGCACGCGAGGAGGGCGACCTGCGCGAGAACGGCGGGTACCACGCGGCCAAGGAGGAGCAGGGCAAGCAGGAGCTCCGCATCCGCCAGCTGACCCAGCTCCTGGAGAAGGCCAAGGTCGGCGAGGCGCCTGCCACGGCCGGCGTCGCCGCCCCCGGCATGGTCGTCACGATCGCCTTCGACGGCGACGAGGACGACACCATGACGTTCCTGCTCGCCTCGCGCGAGTACGCGAGCACGGAAATCGAGACGTACTCGCCGCAGTCCCCGCTGGGCTCCGGCGTGAACGGCAAGAAGATCGGAGAGGACGCCCAGTACGAGCTGCCGAACGGCAAGCTCGCCTCGGTGAAGATCCTCGAGGCGAAGCCCTACAGCGGCTGATCCGACACATGCGAAGGCCCCCGGCGCGTGCTGCGCCGGGGGCCTTCGCATGTTCTCGTGCCGAGCCGTGTCGGTCGGGCCGTCTCGGTCGGCCGTCGCCGTCAGGCCGTCGCCGTCAGGCCGTCGCCGTCAGGCCGTCGCCGTCAGGCCGTCGCGTTGCGGTACTTGCGGACCGAGAGCGTCCGGAAGGCGACGATGATCAGGACGGACCAGATCAGCGAGGCCCACACGGGGTGCTGCATGGGCCAGGCTTCGGACGTCGAGACGCCCGGGTTGCCGAACAGCACGCGGCAGGCCTGCACCGTGGCGCTGAACGGGTTCCAGTCGGCGATGTGGCGCAGCCAGGGCGTCATCTGGCTGGAGTCCACGAACGCGTTCGAGATGAACGTCACCGGGAAGAGCCAGACCAGCCCGCCCGACGTGGCCGCCTCGGGGGTGCGTACGGACAGGCCGATGAGGGCGCCGATCCACGTGAACGCGTATCCGAGGAGGAGCAGCAGGCCGAAGGCGCCGATGGCCTTCGGGAGGCCCTCGTGGATGCGCCAGCCCACCAGGACCGCGACGATCGCGAGAACGAGCAGGGTCAGGGCCGTCTGTACGAGGTCCGCGAGGGTGCGCCCGGTGAGGACGGCGCCGCGGGACATCGGCAGCGACCTGAAGCGGTCGATGAGCCCCTTGTGCATGTCGTCGGCGATGCCCGCTCCGGCGCCCGCCGTGGCGAACGTGACGGTCTGGGCGAAGATGCCGGCCATCAGGAACTCGCGGTAGACCGCGGGGTCGGTGGTGCCCCCGATGTTCATCGAGCCGCCGAACACGTAGCTGAACAGCACCACGAACATGATCGGCTGGATCAGTCCGAAGATGACGACCTCGGGGATCCGCGTCATCCGGATCAGATTGCGCTTGGCGACGACGAGGGAGTCCCGGACGGACTGCGCGGGGCCGCCCGCGGGGCGGGGGGCGAGGGGCTGGGTGACGGCGCTCACTTGTCGGCCTCCTTCTTGCGCTTGGACTGCTTGGCGGCGCCCGCCCCCGAGCCGTTCTCGTCCTCTTTCTCCTCGGCCACGTGGCCGGTCAGGGAGATGAAGACGTCGTCGAGGGTGGGCCGGCGCAGACCGATGTCGTCGATCTCGATGCCGCGGGTGTCCAGCTCCCTGATGACCTCGGCGAGGAGCTTGGCGCCGCCGATGACGGGGACGGTGAGCTTGCGGGTGTGCTGCTCGACGGTGGTCTCGCCCTTGCCGAACCCGGCGAGGATCTCGGCGGCGGGCGTCATGTGCTCCCGCTCGTGCACCACGAGCTCGACACGCTCGCCGCCGGTCTGGGCCTTGAGCTGGTCGGAGGTGCCGCGCGCGATGACGCGGCCGTGGTCGATCACACAGATGTCGTGCGCCAGGTGGTCGGCCTCTTCGAGGTACTGGGTGGTCAGCAGCAGGGTCGTGCCGCCGGCGACCAGCTCCTGGATGACCTCCCACAGCTGCAGCCTGTTGCGCGGGTCGAGTCCCGTCGTGGGCTCGTCCATGAACATCACGGGCGGCGAGACGACGAGTGCGGCGGCCAGGTCGAGCCGGCGGCGCATGCCTCCGGAGTACGTCTTCGAGGTCCGGTCGGCGGCGTCCGCGAGGTTGAACCGCTCGAGCAGTTCGGACGCCCGCGCCTTCGCCTCTTTGGCCTTCATCTGGTACAACTGGCCGACCATTTGCAGGTTTTCACGACCTGTCAGATACTCGTCGACGGCGGCGAACTGACCGGAAAGGCCGATCGAGCGCCGCACCTCGTTCGGATGCTTGAGAACGTCGATGCCCGCGACGACGGCCTTGCCGCTGTCCGGCGTGAGCAGCGTCGTCAGACAGCGCACGGCAGTGGTCTTCCCCGCCCCGTTCGGACCGAGCAGGCCGAGGACCGTGCCCTCCGGGACATCGAGATCGACGCCGTCCAGCGCCCTGACGTCGCCGAAGGTCTTCACCAGACCTTCGGCGTAGATGGCGCCTGGCATGTGGCTTCCCCCATGGGTTGTGGGTGACCTTTTTGGTTGCCTTGCTCAGCGAAATCTTAGATATGTCCGCCTGGGCACGCCCGACGGAGTAGTGACACGGACCACAAGGTATCGCGATACATCGCGTCTCATCAACCGGTTTTCCGTAATCTGCCGGCGGGCCGGTGATTCCGCGGCCGGCCGGTCAGTCGATGACGAGGTAACCCGCGTCCCGCAGCGCCGCGCCGACCTCGGCGCAGTGCACCGGGCCCTTCGTCTCCAGGTGCAGCTCGACCTCGGCCTCCGTGAGACCGAGCCGGGGATCCGTGCGCACGTGGCTCACGTCGAGGACGTTGGCGTCGACCGCGGACAGCACACCGAGAAGCGTCGCCAGGGCGCCGGGACGGTCCGTCAGACGCAGCCGCAGCGACAGATAACGCCCGGCGGCAGCCATGCCGTGGCGCAGGATCCGCTGCATCAGGAGCGGGTCGACGTTGCCGCCCGACAGGAGCGCCACGACCGGGCCCTCGAAGGAGCGCGGGTCGCTCAGCAGCGCCGCGACAGGGCTCGCCCCAGCCGGTTCGACGACCAGCTTGGCCCGCTCCAGGCAGAGCAGCAGCGCGCTCGACAGCGCGTCCTCCGAGACCGTGCGGACCTCGTCGACCAGCTCCTCGACCAGCTGGAACGGCACGTCACCGGGGCGCCCCACCTTGATGCCGTCGGCCATCGTCGCCGGATACGGGATCGACACCGGCCGCCCGGCCTCGAGCGAGGGCGGGTACGCCGCCGCGCCCGCCGCCTGCACACCGATCACCTTCACATCGGGACGCAGCGCCTTGACCGCCACCGCGATGCCCGCGGCGAGCCCGCCGCCGCCGATGCCGACGACGATCGTGCGCACCTCGGGGCACTGCTCCAGGATCTCGAGGCCGACCGTGCCCTGCCCGGCGATGATGTCCGGGTGGTCGAAGGGGTGGATGAACACGGCACCCGTCTCGTGCGCGTACTCCTGCGCCGCCGCCAGCGTCTCGTCGACGACCTGCCCGTGCAGCCGCACCTCCGCGCCGTAGTCCCGCGTCGCCGCGACCTTGGGCAGAGGCGCTCCGACCGGCATGAAGACCGTGGAGCGTACGCCGAGGAGAGAAGACGCGTGCGCTACACCCTGCGCATGGTTTCCGGCACTCGCGGCGACCACGCCCGCGGCGCGCTCCTCGGGAAGCAGGCCCGCGATCCTGACGTACGCACCGCGCAGCTTGAAGGAACCGGTCCGCTGGAGGTTCTCGCACTTGAGGTGCACCGGCGCCCCGACCAGCCCCGAGAGGTGCCGGCTGCCCTCCATCGCCGTCATCCGAGCGACCCCCGAGAGCATCTTCTGCGCACCGCGCACATCGTCCAGGGTCACCGTCGGCAAGGAGTCAGCCGTGCTGTAGCTCATGACGGCAAGTCTCGCAGCTCACGCCGTACGGCTCCTGGCGTGACCACGGTCCGAGACTGGTTTGTGCAGCGTCGGTACGGCCCGCCGTCCGGCCGCGTACCCTGTCCCCCAACCCACCACCCCTCGCATGAAGTGAGCCCCCGGCCATGCCCACACCACCGGAAACGATGGACATGACGACCGCCGGCGACACCGGCCTCCTCGAAACCCTGCAGCACCAGGTGGCGGTCTTCGCCCGCCGTGCCGAACAGACCCGGCTCGGCGGGGTCGGGCAGGTGCGCAACTCGATGGACCGAGCCGCGTATCTGCTGCTCAACCGCCTGGACAAGGAAGGCCCGATGGGCGTCAAGGCGCTCGCCGCGAGCATGGGCATCGACTCGTCGACGGTGACACGTCAGGTCGCGCCGCTCGTCGACACGGGCCTCGTCAAGCGGACGTCCCACCCGGAGGACGGGCGCGCGGTCGTCCTCCAGCTCTCGCCGCGCGGCCTCGCCCGGCTCGACGAGGTACGCACGTCCAGGCGGTCCCTGATGGCCGAGTTGACGCAGGAGTGGACCCCGCAGGAGCGCGAACAGTTCTGTGCGCTCCTCACGCGCTTCAACACCGCGCTGTCCGCGCGGCAGACGGGCCAGCCCGCCCCGTCCGGGGAAGCCGCTCCCGGCTCTTGACCCCGGGCCCGCACCTGCCCTCATATGAGACCGGGCCCCTGTCGCATGCGGCCGGGGCCCGTCCCGTCCGGCGACCGGCCGCCGAGCGGCCCGGCTGGAGGTGCGGTGCGAGAACGGCGCGCGTTCCAGGACGCCCGCCGGGCCCGGGAGTTCGAGGCGTTCATCGCGGGCGCGGCAGGGCGGCTGCTCCATGCCGCGACCCTGCTCACCACGGAGCCGGCCGACGACAACCCGCGCGCGCGGAAGCTGCTCACGTCGGCGCTCGCGCAGACGTACGCCTCCTGGGACCGGCTGCGCGGCGAGGACCCCTACGACCGTGCCCGCAAGGAGCTCGCCCTGCGCTTCGCCCGCGCGGCCTGGCACCAGCACCGCGGGTACGGCGGCGTGCTGCGTCACCTGGGCCCGCAGGAGCGGCTGATCCTGGTGCTGCGCCTGTACGAGGGGGTCGGCGAGGAACAGGCGGCGGCACTGCTCGGGCTCCCCATGGAGCGCGTGCACGCCATCCACGCGCGCGCCATGGCGCTCGTCCTGCACCCGCCGCGCGGACCCGCCCCGGCCCCCCTTGGAGACGCGGCGGCCCTGGAGGAGGTGCCGTCATGAACGCACAGGCCCGCAGGGAACGCGAGGTCCGCGCGGTTCTGGAGGCCGCCCAGGGAGCGCTGCCGCCCGAGATCCACGCCGAGGCGGTGCGCCGGGGCGGGCGGATCCTGCGTCGCAGGAGGGTGCTGCGCCGCCTGATGTGGCTGGCGCTGTCCCTGGCGATGACCGCCTTCTTCGTGTGGGCCCTGCTGGCCAGGCCCTGGGTGGAGCCGCCGTCCGGGACGACTCCACCACTCACGGGCTGGTGACCGCGCGCCTCCTCCAGGAGGCTCTGCGCGGGATCAGCCGAGCGCCTGCTGGAGGTCGGCGAGCAGGTCGTCGGCCGACTCGATGCCCACGGAGAGGCGTACGAGGTCGCTGGGCACCTCGAGCGCCGAGCCCGCGACCGAGGCGTGCGTCATGCGTCCCGGGTGCTCGATCAGGGACTCCACACCGCCCAGGGACTCGCCCAGGGTGAACAGCTTCGCCCGGTCGCAGACCGCCACGGCGGCCTCCTCGCCGCCCTCGACCTGGAACGACACCATGCCGCCGAACGCCTTCATCTGCTTGGCGGCGACCTCGTGACCGGGGTGCTCCGGAAGGCCCGGATACAGAACACGCGTCACGCGCGCGTGCCGGGACAGCATGTCGGCGACCTTCGTCGCGTTCTCACTGTGCCGGTCCATGCGCACGGGCAGCGTCTTGATGCCGCGCAGCACCAGCCAGGCGTCCATCGGCCCGGCGACGGCGCCCATCGCGTTCTGGTGGTACGCCAGCTCGTCGCCCAGCGTCGGGTCGGCGACGATCAGCGCACCGCCGACGACGTCCGAGTGACCGCCCATGTACTTGGTCAGGGAGTGCACGACGACGTCCGCGCCGAGCGCCAGCGGCTGCTGGAGGTACGGGCTCGCGAAGGTGTTGTCGACGACGAGCCGCGCCCCCGCCTCGCGCGCGACCTGCGCGACGGCGGCGATGTCGGTGATCCCGAGCAGCGGGTTGGACGGCGTCTCGACCCAGATGACCTTGGTCTTCGGCGTGAGCGCGGCGCGCACGGAGGCCGGGTCGCTGGTGTCGGCGACCGACCACTCCACGCCCCACCGCGAGACGACCTTCGCGAACAGGCGGAACGTGCCGCCGTACGCGTCGTTCGGGATGACCACGTGATCGCCGGGGCTGAGGAGCGTACGGAGAAGGCAGTCCTCGGCGGCGAGCCCGGAGGCGAACGCGAGGCCGCGGCGGCCGCCTTCGAGGGCGGCGAGGTTCTCCTCCAGGGCGGTCCTGGTCGGGTTGGCGCTGCGGCTGTACTCGTAGCCGCCGCGCAGCCCGCCCACGCCGTCCTGCTTGTACGTGGAGACCTGGTAGATCGGGGGGACCACGGCGCCCGTCAGGGGGTCGGCCGTGTTGCCCGCGTGAATGGCCACGGTCTCGAACCCGTGACCGCCGTGGGCGTTCTGGCTGTTGTGCGTGTCGCTCATGCGGCCAGAGCGTAGTGCGCACACGGGCCGCGCGGCTGCCTACCGGGCCTGGTTCGCCAATTGTCCGACCCGTCTGGTTCGCTTGTACCCATGGGAATTCTCTGGGTCCTGATGGCAGTGGTCATGTTGGGGGCGGTGCTCGGCCCGTACCTGCTGCGCAGGCGCGGCGGGATACGCCAGGTCGCGCCCGGTTCGCCGGACGCCGCGGACCCGGCGGAGTACGGCTTCATGCGCCAGGAGGACCTGGACGTGCGGCTCCCGGGCCCCGACCAGGACCTGTTGAACGTGATGTCGGTGGTCCAGCGCAACCAGGACTTCACGGCCGCCAAGCAGCTCCTCGCCGGCACGGGCAAGGAGAGCGAGCAGCGCTGGGAGCGCGTGCAGGCGATCGCCGGCGCCGCCGCCCTGGAGCTGGCGCAGACCCCGCGGCTCGGAGCCGGATGGCTCCACGCGTGGCGTGCCCAGGACCCCAAGGACCCGGGCGGGGCGCAGGTGTTCGCGGAGTTCCTGGTCCAGCAGGCCTGGCGGAACGCGGGCGGTGAGGCCCAGGCCGACGAGCGGCGGATCATCCTGGAGGAGGCCAGGTCGGCCTGCGAGGATGCGGCGCTCCTGGCCCCCGGCGACCCGGTCCCCCACATCACGCATCTCGCCGTGGCCCGCGGCCTCGGGTACTCCCAGCACGACTTCGAGCAGCTCTGGCTCAAGATCCTCGACACGGCGCCGGGCCACATGGGCGCCCACCTCGCGGGCCTGCGGTACTGGTGCGAGAAGTGGCACGGCTCGCGCGAGCTCGCCTTCGCCTTCGCCGAGGCCGCCGCCGCGCGCGCCCCGCGCGGCTCGCTCCTCGCCGCGCTCCCCCTCTTCGCGCTCTACGAGCACCTGCCCGACGTCAATCTGGTGCGCAGCTTCTACCAGAGCGAGGTCGTCACCAAGTCGATCCACGGCGCGCTCTTCGCCGTCCAGGCCGCCCGCCCGGACGACCCGATGCTCGCCCACGTCCGCCACCTCCTGGTGTTCTTCCTGGTCCGCTGCGAGCGCTGGGCCGAGGCGATGGAGCAGCTGCTCCACGTCGACGGCCACGTCGGCGCGCTCCCCTGGACGACGGGCACGGACCCGGCCGCGGACTACGCCGTGTACCGGGCGCTGGCGGTCGCGGGCTACGAGGCGAACGGCGGGAGCCCGGCGACGCTGCGCCACTGACCGCCCCGCGCGGACCGGAAGTCCGGGCCGCTCTCGTACGTCGAGGAGGAGGCGCCGCGCAGCATCAGCCCGCGCGCAGCCTTTCCCAGGAGCACCCCATGCTCTTCGGCCGTACGACACCCCGCATCGCGACCCCGGACCAGGCCCTCAAGGGCCGCGCCACCCGCGAGTACGAGGTCCCGTTCCGCCAGGGCAACGACGTCGGGCCGCCTCGCGCGGTCAGCTCTCCGCGCGGACGGGCAGCCGCCAACCCGGGCGCGGGAAGTGGCAGGTGTAGCCGTCCGGGTAACGCTCCAGATAGTCCTGGTGCTCGGGCTCGGCCTCCCAGAAGGGGCCGACCGGCTCGACCTCGGTGACGACCTTGCCCGGCCACAGTCCGGAGGCGTCCACATCCGCGATCGTGTCCTCGGCGGTCCGCTTCTGCTCGTCATCCACGTAGTAGATCGCCGAGCGGTAGCTGAGGCCGATGTCGTTGCCCTGGCGGTTCTCAGTGCTCGGGTCGTGGATCTGGAAGAAGAACTCCAGGAGCGCGCGGAAGCTGGTCCTCTCGGGGTCGAAAAGGATCTCGATGGCCTCCGCGTGCGTGCCATGGTTACGGTACGTCGCGTTCGGCACGTCACCCCCGGTGTATCCGACCCGGGTCGCCGTCACGCCCGGGAGTCGGCGGATCAGGTCCTCCATCCCCCAGAAGCATCCGCCCGCCAGCACGGCCCTCTGCGTCTGCGCAGCCATTGCGGCCCCTCCAATATCTGTCAGCTCGGTCACTCGGGCTGCTCGGCTCGCACACCACCGGCATCCCATATCCACTCGCCTCAACGCGCGAGGGTTCCAGGCGATTCCGTGCCCGTCCAACCGGCCCTGCGGTCGCCGGCCGCCCGCCGCCGCGAGAAGTGCGCTGACCTGTTGCCTCCCCCACGCCGGTGGCCTCAGCGGAACTGGCGGCCGGACTCGGTCAGCTGCTCGTAGTCCTCGTCGTCCGCGCGCTCCTCGCGCGTCAGCGTGGTGACGGCCGGCAGCGTGTGGGTTTCGGCCTGACTGGTTGTCCGGTCGGCGGTCGGTCCTGCGTGGCCTGATAGCGGTAGGACTCGGTCCCGGTGTCGTCGGGCGCGCGGTGCCAGGGCCGTTTTCCCCGCCGCGTGGAAGCGGGGCCGCATGACGTGGATCAAGCCATGCTTCCGCTGCACCTCTCCGTCATGCGCAGATGTCACCACGAGCCGAAGGGGCGAGGAACGTACGAGAGGCTGCGCAACCATCCAGCGCACTCATGTGTCAGTTGTACACCGCATGAGGTCAGGAGAGGCATGGACTATCGCCGGGACGTACCCCCTGTGGGGCCGGGAACCGCGCCCGAGAAGTGGTTGCTGCGCGTCGGTGTCGTGGGCCTCCTCATCGCGGCCCCGGGCGCGGCGGTGGGTTACTTCGAGGGGTTCCGGGACGGCACGGAGGCCGGTGACTTCGCCTGGGTCATGATGTTCTTCGGCGGTCTGCTGATGGGTGTCACGGCATGGGTCGGTGTTGTGCGCAGGCTGGATCCCGAGTCGAGGAGGGAGCGTCGCCGCAGGACCGCCGTCCGACGTTCCCGGCAGGCGCCCCTGGCTGCCGCGGAGCTCACCCATGGGACCCTCCTCGAAGCGGCCGTGCGCTCCACGGCCGAGGCCGTACGTCCTCAGCCGCCCGCGCCCGTGACCGACAGTCGGGGGCGGTTGGTCTGGTGGCGCAACCGCGACCTGCTCACCGCTTTCGGCCTTCCCGGCGTAGCTGCCTGGACCGTCGTCATGGCGCTTGTCGGGTTCGGCGGCGTGCTGCACATCTTCGGCGGGGCCGGCCGCGGGTGGTTCTTCCTCGTCGGCTCGGCCTGCGGCCTGGTGGCCGTCGTGTTCGAAGCGCGGCTCGCCCGCGGTCTCGCCCGCGTGGCCGTCAGTGAGCATGTACGCCCGATGCGCTGGCTGCTGCTGCGCGAACCGGACGCGGGTGAGGCCTACTTGGTGCTGTACCGGGCCGACGGCGATCCGGACGAGGCTCCGCCAACGCTTCTGCGGCTCGCCAAAAAGCGGCAGGCACGACGCCTCCCGTCGGCGGGCGTCGCGGACGTCCACGGCCTGCTCCGTCCCGTCACCGTGCTCGTGCCGTGGATCGACGGCTCACCTGTGTGGACCCGCCACCCCGTGACCACACTCGACTTGACGACTGAGCGCGACCGAGGGCGGCTGACCTACCTCAAGGGATCCGAGATCCACGGCCGATAGGCGCTCTTCGCGACCGGATCCGACGGCGCTGAGCACCGAGATCCCGGGCATTGACTCGCCTTGTCGCGGTCCCAGTCACGAAAGTGGTCGTGAACGCGGCTTGATGTCAAGCCGTGCTCACAGACCGCAACCGGGACGATCGCGACGGGCTCCATCTTCCTCGGAGGGCCGCAGAAGACGTTCCAGCAGCAGGGCCGCCGGCTGCCCGACGACCTCCCCGCCAAGGGCGGCCTATCGCGACGCCGTCGCGGACGTCGAGTCGCTGGAGCAGGACATCGCCCGCGCCGATCACGGCAGCACCGCGCTGCCCTACGACCGCGCTCTGAACGTGAAGCTGGCCGATGCCGCGGATGCGCTGCGCGTCGGCGACGGAGTGGAGAAGCTCCCGGACTTCCTCAAGGAGATCCCGGTCCTGGATGTCGCCGCCGCGGGCACGTGTGGTCTGCTGGAGGCGTCGGACGACCAGGACAAGGGCTGGTCCTGGCAGCACTCGATAGCCGTGGACGGCGGTGCCAACGTCGGCGGCCTCGTCGCCGGTACGGCCATCACCGCGGGCCTGGTGGCCGCCGCGCCCTTCGACGTCCCCGTGGCCGTGGTGGCCGGGGTCGGCGGCGCGGTCGTGATCGGCGCGACCGGTGTCATCGACCACGCCTTCCACGAGCACTGGAGCGAGGACATCCACAAGGACGGCGTCGTGGGCGGTGTGCTGCACGGCAGCGGTCATGTCCTCTCCCAGACCGGGGACGACTTCAAGCGACTTGGGAAGGATGTCCGGGGTGGCGTCAAGAGCATCTTCTGAGGTTCCCGCTGCGGGGGCCTCGCCCGTGCCGGGCGGTGGACGGATTCCGGTGCTGCCCGGGCTCGGGACCAGTTGGTACGAGCGCGGGGCGCGGTACTGGATGCGGCGTACCGGGACCGGCGTGCTGTGGCTGGTCGTGCTGGCGTTCTTCTGTTTCGTCTCTCTGAGCCTTTACTCGGGGTTCCGTGAGGTGCTGCCGTCGGACGTGCGCACCGTGTGGGACGTGGCGCAGGTAGTCGCGGCCTGTGGGGGCGCCGTCTGGGGCTGGATCGTGCAGCGGCGGGCGCACCGCAGGGACCTGCTGGACCCGCCCGGTCCCGGGCGGGGGCGTGCCGCGCGGCGTGCTTCCGTCCGGCGCTCCACCGGTCTGGCCGTCCTCGGCCGTGGCCTCGTGGTGATCGCGGCTCCTGTCATGCCGGCGTTCGCCGCGTTCTGCGTGGGCTGGAGCGTCGCCGCGCTCACCGTCCGCGAGTATCCGACCGAGGTCGGCGCGCGGCGGGCGATGCAGGGGTAGGCGGGGTGGGCTCGCCGCATCAGGGGCGTATCGGCGGGCGTGCGGGATCAGGGGTGGCTGCCCGAGGCGCGCAGTGCCGTCGCGTGGTGGCGCAGGGGCTCGATCTCCTCGGTGGCGCGCTCCAGTTCCGTCAGCCAGGTCCGTATCCGGGTGTCGTCCGCGGCGTACTTCAGGCACTCGCCGAGCGCCGCGGTCAGGACCTTGAGCTTGTTCTCGTAGACCGTGATGTAGTCGTCCATCGCCGTGCGGGCGGGGTGGACCGTGGAGTTGAAGAGCACGCCGACGCTCTCGCCGCCGGACGGAGTCAGTTCGCGCACGCGGTCGGCCATCCGGGACAGGCGTTCCCTGATCTCGTCGGAGCTTTCCCAGGCCGGAGGCCCGTAGGCCAGCACCCGGACGGATTCCCATGCCTCGCTCGCCCGGCCCTTCTTCGTCCTGCCGCAGTCGAGGGACAGGCTCACCCCGTAGAAGTCCCTGCCCCGCTCCGCCTCCGTCGCCACCAGGGACACGGCGAATCTGTCCACGGTGCCCGCGGGGATCAGCTGACTGACGGAGTGGCGGTAACTCCCCTCCCTGAGCGGGAAGTTGACGGCGTACGCGGTGCTCGGGCCCGTTCTTCGCTGCTGCGCCGGCAGGGGTGCGGTGATCGTCGCCCCGGGCAGGACGAGGACGCACGGCGGCTCGATCGGCGGGACGTGGAGCAGGCCTTCCACGTCCACCTGCACGCGTCGCACGATGCCGTCCAGGTCGCCGTCGTTGCATACGGCGATGTCCAGGACCGGGCGCTCCGGGACCAGTTCGCCCAGGACACGCACGTCCGCGTCCGGCTCCGCGAGCACCGTCTCCGCGTCCTTCACCGTGACGTCGAGGAAGCTGATCGCCCCGTCCTGCTTCCGCCGCGCCCGCAGCGTCGCCCACGCCGCGATGACCGCGCCGACGGCCGCCGCCACGATTCCCCCGACGGCTCCCATGACCGCAACCAGCATCGCGCCCCCGCTCCCCGTCCCGCCCGAACGTCATGAACCCTTACGTCCGGCAGGCGTCACACAGCCGCCCTCGCAGCGTAGGTGCGACCACTGACAACGGGCTGTGCTCAGGGTGTCCGGAACGGTGTTCTCACGCCGCGAGGCGTACCTCGCCCTGGCGCGGGGGCGCCCGGCGCACCGCAGGCCGTGAGGCCGGAGTGGCGAGGCGGAGCAGTTCGGACTGGCCGAGGGCCAGGACGTCGGCGAGGCCGAGGCCCAGGGCGTGGGCGGCGGCCGCCAGGACCTCCGACGACGCCTCCTTGAGGCCGCGCTCGATCTCGGAGAGGTACGGCAGGGAGATTCGGGCGGCGTCGGCGACATCCTTCAGGGTGCGTTCCTGGGCGAGGCGCTCACGGCGCAGGACGTCCCCCACGATGTCGCGCCAGAGCGGCTCCTTGGACGGGGGCCCGGCAGGCTCCGCCGGGGCGGGGCGCGGGTCCGGGCGCAGGTCCGGGCGCAGAGGGATGACGCGGGCGTGGTTCGACGCGTGGCTGCTCACGGGTTCAGCGTAGGAGCGGCGCACGCAGGACGGCCCACCGTTCTGCCCCCGGCATAACGGTGAGCGTGATCCCCGGCCCGCGTCACACGCGCCCCCGCGCCACCTCGGCCCGCATCCGCGCAGCCGTACTCGACGGGTCGTAACCGTCCGGAACCCCCTCCACGAAGATCACCTCGCCGTCCAGGTTCCGTGTCCGCAGCGGGATGAGCTCCTGGTAGGCGTCGGAGTCGTACCAGCCGTGGGCCGCGGCCTTGTCAGGGAACGAGATGACGACGACGCCCCCCGGCCACGACCCCTCGATGTCCTCCAGCTGGGCGCCGTGCACGAGGAAGCGGCCGCCGAACGGGTCGAGGGTCGACTGGATGCGCTCCATGTAGTCGAAGACCTCTTCGTTCGGCACGGTGGTGTTGCGCAGGGTGGCGATGGCGTACGCGGTCATGAGGTCCTCCCCGGCAGGATCGGTTCGATGACTCGATCCTGCCGGGGGACGGACGGGCCGTCGATTACGCCTCAGGTAATGCCCCAGGTGACGCCCTGGGTAATGCGACGGGCAACAGCGAACGTCAGATCGTCGCCGTGTCGATCACGAAGCGGTACCGCACGTCGCTCGCGAGCACGCGCTCGTACGCCTCGTTGATCTGGCTCGCCTCGATCAGCTCGATCTCGGCACCGAGGCCGTGCTCGGCGCAGAAGTCGAGCATCTCCTGGGTCTCCTGGATACCGCCGATGCCGGAGCCGGCGAGGGACTTGCGGCCCGCGATCACGGAGAACAGGTTGATGGAGATGGGCTCCTCGGGGGCGCCCACGTTCACCAGGGCGCCGTCCGTCTTCAGGAGCGAGAGGAACGCGCCGAAGTCGAGCGGGGCGGAGACCGTCGACAGGATGATGTCGAAGGTGCCGGCCAGCTCCTCGAAGGTCTTCGGGTCGCTGGTCGCGTAGTAGTGGTCGGCGCCCAGCTTGAGGCCGTCCTCCTGCTTGCGCAGGGACTGCGACAGGACGGTCACCTCGGCACCGAGCGCGTGCGCGATCTTGACGCCCATGTGGCCGAGGCCGCCCATGCCGAGGACGGCGACCTTCTTGCCGGGGCCCGCGTTCCAGTGCTTGAGCGGGGAGTACGTGGTGATGCCCGCGCACAGCAGCGGTGCGGCCTCGTCGAGGGCGAGGCCCTCGGGGATGCCGACCGTGTAGTTCTCGTCGACGACGATGTGGGTGGAGTAGCCGCCGTAGGTGGGCTCGCCGTTCTTGTCGAGGGCGTTGTACGTGCCGACGTTGCCCTTGGCGCAGTACTGCTCCAGGCCCGCCTTGCAGTTGTCGCACTCGCGGCAGGAGTCGACCATGCAGCCGACGCCGACGCGGTCGCCGACGGCGAACTTGGTGACGCCGGGGCCCACCTCGGTGACGATGCCGGCGATCTCGTGGCCGGGGACCATCGGGAAGATGCCCTCGCCCCAGCCGTCGCGGGCCTGGTGGATGTCGGAGTGGCAGATGCCGGCGAACTTGATGTCGATCAGGACGTCGAACTCGCCCACCGGGCGGCGCGGAATGGTGGTGCGCTCCAGCGGAGCCTTTGCGGAGGGTGCGGCGTAGGCGCTGACGGTGGTGATCTGTGCGGTCATGCGTACAGCCTGCCCCAGCCGGAGGCATCCTCCGAGCTCAGGGCCTTGCCCCGCTTTGCGTACGCCCACTGGTCCTACTACTGGCGGGGTCAGGAACACCTTCGTACGACTGTGGCTGCCCGGCGATACTGGAGGCATGGACGATCACGGGACCCGCGCCGCCCCGGCCGCCGGCGAGCCGCTGGACCGGCGTGCCGAGCTGAGCGAGTTCCTGCGCACCCGGCGGGCCCGGCTGAAGCCGCAGGACGTGGGGCTGCCGGACTTCGGCAGGCACCGGCGCGTGCCGGGCCTGCGCCGCGAGGAGCTGGCGCAGCTGGCCGGCGTGTCGGTGGCGTACTACACGCGCCTGGAGCAGGGGAACGGGCGGAACGTGTCGGCGGAGGTGCTCGACGCGATCGCGCGCGCCCTGCGCCTCACGGACGCGGAGCACGCGCATCTGACGCATCTGGCCAAGCCGAAGCAGCACAAGAAGAAGCGGGCCTCGCGGGAGCAGCAGCAGGTGCGCGGGGCGCTGCGGCATCTGCTCGACAGCCTGGAGGGCGTGCCCGCGTACGTGTCCGGCCGGCGCTCCGAGGTGCTCGCCTGGAACCGGATGGCCGCGGCGGTCTTCGGCGACTGGAGCGAGCTGCCGCCCCGGGAGCGGAACTGGGCACGGATGGTGTTCCTCGCCCCGGCCTACCGCGACCTGTTCGTGGAGTGGGATGCGAAGGCGTCCGACATGGTCAGCTATCTGCGGCTGTACGCGGGCTGCCACCCGGACGACCCGGAGCTGTCGGCGCTGGTCGGCGAACTCTCCGTCAAGAGCGAGGAGTTCAGGCGGCTGTGGGCGACGCACGACGTCAAGGAGAAGAGCCACGGCGTGAAGCGGCTGCGGCATCCGCTGGTGGGTGAGCTGAGCCTGTCGTACGAGAGCATGAACCTGCCCGACGACGAGGAGCAGCATCTCGTGGTCTACCACGCGGAGCCGGGCTCCCCGTCGGCCGAGGCGCTGCGCCTCCTCGCGAGCTGGGGCACGGACGCGATCCGGGCGGGCCAGGGACAGAGCCACACCCAGGACTGAGCTACGGCTGGTAGGGCGGCGCCGCCCCCCAGTTCCACAGCGGTACGGGCTGTTCGGCGGGCCGGTCCGCGTCGGGGCCGGAGAAGTACACGGCGAGCCGGGTGCCCCACTCGACGTAGGCGCTGAACGCCGAGCGGAACTCGGCGTCGGACGGCAGGCCCGCCTCGTCCGCCGCGTCCTGGATCAGATTGACCCAGCGGCGGCGCTGCGGCTCCGTGATGTGCTTGCCGACGTGCTTGGCGACCATGTGGCTGTGGCCGCCCTGCTGTTCGGAGTAGGTGGCGGGGCCGCCGAAGACCTCGCCGATCCACAGGGCGACGTGCCCGGCGTGCTCGGGCGGGAGGTCCGCGAACAGGGGACCGAGGAGGTCGTCCTTGAGGACCTTGGCGTAGAAGACGTCGGTGAGCCGCGCGAAGGCGTCGGCGCCGCCGGCCCAGTCGTACAGGCTCGGGACGGACGCGCCGGTGCCGCGCACCGATGTGGGCTTGTAGTGGCGCATCTCGTCGATGTTCCCGACGTACGGCCTGATCTCGGCGAGGAAGTCCTGGAAGAGGTCGGACTTGCGGAAGCCCTCGATGTGGTCCTCGGTCGAGGTCCAGGTGATGCGCAGGATGAAGTGCTCGAAGTCCTCCTCGCAGCGCGCCAGCTCGTAGTCGACGCACTGGGGCGCCGCGGCGAGCCGGCCGGCGGCGCGCGTGTAGGCCGAGAGGAACTCGGCGGACTGAGCCTCGGGGATCCGGTAGCGGATGTACTCGACTGTCTGCGTCGTCATGGCAGTCAGCAAAACACGGGTGGCCCGCCCCGGCCATGAGGTCGGGACGGGCCACCTGGGCTGTCAGCGCTGAGCGTAACGGGCCATGCCCGTCACTACGCCGGCGGGCGTAGCGCGCCTACGCCACGCGTCGCGGCTACTTGCCGTAGTACGCGTTGTAGACCGAGATCGTCGACTTGTTGCCCTTCTTGTCGGCGATCTTGGCGTGGAAGGAGACGGCCTTGCCCTTGGCCGGGTTCTTCACGGTGACCTTGCCGTTCTTGACGTCCAGCTTCTTCCACGTCTGGCCGTAGTCGTAGGAGACGTACACGGCCAGCGACTTGAGGTTGCTGCCCGCGGCCGCGCCCTGGACGGTGACGGGGACCGACTGGGTCCGGTCGGCGGGGGCGGTGCTGTCGAGGCCGACGGCCGCGGCGAAGCGGGCCGTGGACAGCGGCAGCTTGGCCGCCTCGTCGGAGGAGGCCGGCTTCTTCGAGCGGAACGTCCAGCTGGCGTCGACGCGGGTGGAGGCCGCGGCGATCTTGACGCTGCGCTTGATGGACGTCGACAGCTTGTACTCGGCGTCGCCGGAGGTGACCTTGAAGGGCTTCTCGCCGACCAGCGGGTCGTCGTTCTCGCCGACCTTGGTGCTGCCCTTGTAGAGGGTGGTCTTCACCGAGAGGTACTGCGAGTAGCCGGCGTGAGTCTTGCCGTCGGCGTACATCGGCAGGTTGCCGTAGATCTCGTTGCCGTCGCGGTAGACCCCGTAGCCACCGCCGATGCGGGGGCCGAAGACGCCGGTGTTGAACGTCTTCTCGTACGCCTTGCCGCCCTGGAACGACTGGGGAGTGCCGAGCGTGTAGGAGGCCTCCTCGGTCGGGAAGCCGTCGCTGTCCTCGGGGCCGTTCTGCGAGAACTCCAGGCCCCACTTCACCTTGTCGGCGGTGGACAGGTGCAGGGTGCGGGTGCCGGGGAGCTTCTGGTCGATGGCGACGAACCAGCCGCCGGAGCTGACGGGCAGCATGCCGATCGCGCCCACGGAGCCGGTCTTGTCCTTGGCCGCCCCGCCGAGCCCGACCTTCACCGTGGCCAGGTCGCTCGCCTTGTAGTGCTTGGTGTAGCCGGTGGCGAGCTTCTTGACGGCGCCGCCGGCGACGGTGTCGTACTCGGTGTCGGTGCCCTTCGCCCACACACCGGTCCACTGCTGCTGGAGCTTGACGCCGGTCGGCTCCGGGCCGAGGCCGGCGGTGCGGAAGTTGGTGTACGAGTCCAGGATCCAGCCATAGCCGGACGAGGAGTCGGCGGTGTCGAGCGTGAACTCGGGCGCGGCCAGGACGCCCTTGGCGGCGGCGTCCGGGACGGTGACGTCGACGGGCTTGGTGGTGCGGGCGTCGAGCGTGACCGTCGTGTTCCTGGTGACGTCCAGCTTCGGCTGCACCAGCCAGTCGGCGCCCTTGGAGAAGTCCTCGGGGTCGGCCACCAGGTACTCGTTCAGGATGTAACTGCCCTTGGGAACACGGACCTTGACGGTGCCCGAGTTCGGGTCGTAGGCGTTGAAGTAGGCGTCCGTACCGATGCCGGCCAGGGAGGTCTCGTAGCCCTGGGCGTCCTTGCCGTCGCGCCCGATGTGCTTGAGCGTCACGTCGTACGACTCGACCTCGCGCTGCACGGCGGCCGCGGTACGCACGGACTGGCCGCCGCCCGTCGCCACGACGTACGCGGAGTACGCGCCGTCGACCGTGCCGCCGAGCTTCGTGTTCGCGGTCAGATCCACGGAGGCGGTGCCGCCCGCGGGGACGGTCACCTTCGTCGCACCGAGCTTGAAGAAGCCGGCCGGGGCGGCCTGGCCCTTCGGGTTGGTGCCGGTGGCCGTCAGGTCGAGAGTGACGTCCTTGTCGCCGGTGTTCCTGTACGTCACCTTCTTGGTGATCGCGGCATCGTCGGTGTGCGGCCACTGCGCGACGCCGAAGCTCACCGAGACGGGCTCGGCGAACACGGTCTGCTGGATGGCCTTGTCGACCTGGATGCGGCCCGAACCCTGCTCGAACGGCGTGTACTTGCCGCCCTTGGTGGAGCCGGTGAGGGCGCCCTTGAGCTCGGTGGACTTCCAGTCCGGGTGTTCCTGCTTGAGGATCGCGGCGGCGCCCGCGACGTGCGGGGTCGCCATCGACGTACCGGAGATCGTGAGGTAGCCGGCGGGGTTCTCGCCGACCTCCTTGTCGATGACGCTGCCCGGGGCGGCGGCGGCCGTGATGTCGACGCCGGGGGCGGTGACGTCCGGCTTGACGGCGCCGTCGCCGATGCGCGGGCCGCGGCTGGAGAAGTCGGCCAGCTTGTCGTTGCCGTCGACCGCGCCGACGGTCAGGGCGGCGTCCGCGCTGCCCGGGGAGCCGACGGTCGAGTCGCCGAACTCGCCTTCGTTGCCCGCGGCGATGGCGAACAGGATGCCCTTCTCGGCGGACAGCTTGTTGACCTCGGCCTCGAGCGGGTCGATCTCGGGGGTGTCGCCGCCGCCGAGGCTGAGGTTGACGACGTCGGCGCCCTGGTCGGCCGCCCATTCCATGCCGGCGAGGATGCCGGAGTCGTCGCCGTAGCCGTCGTCGCTGAGGACCTTGCCGTTGAGCAGCTTGGCCCCGGGGGCGACGCCCTTGTACTTGCCGCCCGACTTGGCTCCCGTACCGGCGGCGATGGACGCGACGTGCGTGCCGTGGCCGAAACGGTCCACGGCGTCGGCGGAGGTGGAGAAGTTCTTCTCGCCGACGACCTGGCCCTTGAGGTCGGGGTGGGTCGCGTCGACGCCCGTGTCCAGGACGGCGATCTTGACACCCTTGCCGTCGTAGCCGGCCGCCCACGCCTTGGGGGCGCCGATCTGCGGGACCGACTTGTCGAGGCTGGCCTTGCGCACGCCGTCGAGCCAGATGCGGCTGATGCCGGAGGCGGTGCCGCCCCGGGAGGTCGTGACGGCGTCCCAGAGGCGGGTGGCGTCCTGCTTGGGCGTCGTGACGGCGTCCGCGTTCAGGGACTTGAGGGTCCTGCGGACCGTCGTGTCACCCGCGTCGCGCACGTCGGCACGGGCGGCGGTCGCGGTGCCCCGGTAGCCGACGATCACCTTGAGGCCGTGCTTCTGGGCCTTGCGGTTGGCCGACTTGGAGAGCTCGGTGACGTCGAAGAGCCGCTGGTCGAGCTTGCCACTCGCGACCAGGCGCTGCGCGTCGGCCGGCACCACGAGGGTGTGGCCGCCGACGGTGCGCGTCTGCGCGGGGATGTGCTCACGGCCCTTGGCGTGCTGGTAGCCGACCGGCTTCCCCTTCGCGTCGAGGGTGACGCGGTCGCCGGTGATGAGCGTGATGTGCTGCTTGGGCGCGGCCTTCGCGGCCTCGCCGGACTGCGCCGCAGGGGCGGCGGCCACGGCCGGGGCGGTCAGACCCGCGGTGAGGACGACGGCCGCCGCGGCGGCCACAGTCGTGGCGCTACGTCTCTTTGAGGTTATTCGTGCCTGTCTGTGCAACTTTCCCCCTGGTGACGGTAGTTCACCGGTGGGAGACCCGAGCGGCCCCCCTGCAGAGAGATGATGCAGGGGGGTCACCGGTTGTGCACCGAAGTGATTGAAATCAGACAGCTTTTGAGTTTTCTGTGATGGTGATCCGGCCCTTGCGGATGGTGGCGAGGCGAGGCGCCCTGCGGGCGATCGACGAGTCGTGGGTGACCATGATGAAGGTCAGCCCGTGCTCCTTCCACATGGTCTCGAGCACGTCCATGATCTCGTCGCGCATGGACTCGTCGAGGTTTCCGGTGGGCTCGTCGGCGAGCAGCACCTTGGGGTTCTTGACGAGGGCGCGGGCGATGGCGACGCGCTGCTGCTGGCCGCCGGACATCTCCGAGGGCAGATGGCCGAGCCGCTCGCCGAGACCGACCGAATTCAGGGCCTGCGCGGCGCGTTCGCGGCGGTCGGCGGCCTTGAGGCCGAGCGGCACGAGGGCCGTCTCGACGTTCTCCTGAGCGTTCAGCGTCGGGATCAGGTTGAAGCTCTGGAACACGAACCCGATGGACTCGGCGCGGAACTTGGTGAGCCGCGCCTCCGGGAGCTTCGCCAGGTCGACGCCGTCGAGCTCGATGCTGCCCGCGGTCGGCCGGTCGAGCCCGCCGAGCATCTGGAGGAGGGTGGACTTGCCGCCGCCGGTGGGGCCCTGGATGACGAGCCGGTCGCCGTCGCCGATGGTCAGGTCCACGTCGACGAGCGCGTCGACGGTGGCCTTGCCCCGACGGTACTGCTTGGTGACGCCTCTCAGCTGATACATGGTGCAACTCCTGCGGTACGTAGAGGTGTTCTGGAGGCCGCGCGGTGCGGCTACTCCACGCGGCGCAGGGCGTCGGCCGGGCGCAACCGGGAGGCGCGCCAGCCGCCGAAGGCGCCGGCGATCAGGCCTCCGGCGACGGCGAGGGCGACGGCGAGCGTGATGGTGGTGGCGCTGACGGGCGCGCTGAGGGCGATGTCGAGGGTCTTGCCGGCGCTCTGGCGCATGCCGGCCCCGCCCATGGCCATGCCGCCGCCCCTGGCTCCGCCGCCCGCGCCGGAGCCGAGTTCGGCGGTGAGGGTGGGGCTGATCGCGGTGACGGCGTAGGCGCCCGCGAGGCCGACGGCTATACCGAGGGCGCCGCCGACGAGCCCGTTGACGACGGCCTCGCCGACGACCTGGCGGGTGACGCGGCCGGACTTCCAGCCGAGCGCCTTGAGCGTGCCGAACTCCCGCACACGGCGGGAGACCGCCGACGAGGTGAGCAGCCCCGCGACGAGGAACGCGGCGACGAGCACGGCGATGGAGAGCCACTTGCCGACGTTCGCCGCGAGGTCGGACGCGGTGGACAGGGAGCCGGAGACGGTGTCGGCGAGATCGGCCGAAGTGGTCACCGTCGTACCGGAGATGTTCTTCTGGATGGTGGCCTTGACCGCGGAGATCTGCTGCGAGTCGGTCGCCTTCACATAGACCGTGGTGATCTTGTTCTTGGCGCCGGCGAGGGTCTGCGCCTGCTTCAGCGGCACGTACAGATTGGCGGCAGCGTCACCGCTGTCCGGCGTCGCGATGCCGATGAGCTTGTACTTGACGCCCTTGATCTTGACCGTGCCGCCGAGGGAGAGCTTCTTCTCCTTGGCGTACGACGTGTCGGCGACGGCCACCTTGGCGTCGGTCTCGGACGCCTTGAACGTACGGCCCTTGGTGACCTTGGAGGAGGTGAGCGGGCCGAGGCCCTGCTTGGCCACGTCGGTGCCGTACACGCTGTAGGAGTTGACGTCGAAGGAGGCGCCGCCGCCCTCGACCTGGCCCTGCGGCTGGCTGCCGGAGCCGCCCGGACCGCCCTGGCGGGTGGCGCCGCCGCTCTGGTCCTGCTTGAACTGGCCGCGCTTGAACTCGCCGCTGACCTTCATCACCTGGAGGCTGAGGCCGCCCACCGAGTCGGCGACGCCCTTCTGGCCGGCGACCTTGGTGACGGTCGACGAGGCGAGGGTCTGGAAGCCCTGCACCATGACGCGGTCGCTGCTCTGCTCCTCACCGTCGTCCTTGGCGCCGAACTCGAACCGCGGCCGCCCGGTCTCACCGCTCTTGGGAGCCTCGGCGGCCTTGGTGACGGTCATGTCGGTGCCGAGGCCGTACAGGGACTGGAGGACCTTGTCCTGGGCCTGGTTCATGCCGGAGGACACGGAGTTGACCACGATGACCAGCGCGATGCCGAGCGCGAGCCCGGAGGCGACGACGAGGGCCGCCTTTCTGCGGCGGCGCAGTTCGCGCCTCAGGTAGGTGAAGAACATGCCGTGAAGCTAAGGACACACCGTGATGTTCGGATAAGCCCAGGATAAGAGACCGATGAGAACTCTCCGGAAACGCCCGAAGGCCCGCACCCCGTCGCCGGGGTGCGGGCCTTCCGCGAGGACTGTCGGGCCGAGGACCGTCAGGCGGCCGAACCGGCCTTCCACTGCTCCCAGTCCAGGTTCCAGCCATTGAGGCCGTTGTCCGGCTGGATGGTCTTGTCGCCGGTGTTCTTCACGACGACGACGTCACCGACCATGGAGTTGTCGTAGAACCAGGCGCCCGGGGTGCTCGGGTCGTCGGCACCCTTGGCGTCGGCAAGGCCGACGCAGCCGTGGCTCGTGTTGGAGCCACCGAAGATCGACTTGTCGCCCCAGTAGTTGCCGTGGATGAAGGTGCCGGAGTTCGACAGACGCATCGCGTGCGGCACGTCCTTGATGTCGTACTCACCCTTGCCGTCGGTGCCCTTGAAGCCGACCGTCGAGCCGTCCATGCGGGTCTCCTTGAACTTCTCGGAGATCACCATCTGGCCCTGGTACGTCTTGTTCTCCGGCGAACCGGCGGAGATCGGGATGGTCTTGACGACCTTGCCGTCCCGCGTGACCGTCATGGTCTTGGTCTCCGCGTCGACGGTCGACACCTGGTTGCGGCCGACCTTGAAGGTGACCGTCTTCTGCTGCACGCCGTAGACGCCGTTCGCACCCTCGACGCCGTCGAGGTTCAGCTTCAGCGTGACCGTGGAGCCGCCCGTCCAGTAGTCCTGGGGGCGCAGGTCGAGGCGCTGGTTGCCGAACCAGTGGCCGACGACCTCCTGGCCGCTGCTGGAGGAGACGGTGATGCCCTTCTGGACATCGGCCTTGTTCGCGATCGCCTTGTCGAAGTTGATCGAGACCGGCATGCCGACGCCGACGGTGGAGCCGTCCTCGGGCGTGAAGTTGCCGATGAAGCTGTTGGCCTGCGAAACCGTGGTGAACGAGGCGTTCTCGTGGGCCGCGCGGCCGCTGGAGTCCTGGGCCTCGGCGGCGATCTTGTAGACGGTGGCGCGCTGGAGCTGGCCCGCGGGCTTCCAGGTCTTCTTGTCAGCGGATATCTGCCCCTGGACCGCCGCGCCCTCGGCGGTCGTCATCGTCACGTTCGTGAGCGAACCCTTGCTCACGGTGACGGCGGCGGCGTTGTTGATGCCGGCGTTGTCGGAGCCGTCCTTCGGCGCGATCTTGATCAGCGCCTCCGACGTCTTCTTGGCGGCGGCCTCGTCGACCTGGGCCTGCGGCGAATTCTTGCCGCCGCCGTCGGTACCGCTCGCCTGGCTGCCGCTTCCGCTGCACGCGGAGAGCACCAGCACTCCTCCGACCAGGGCGGACGCGGCCATCAGGCCCTTGCGCCGCTTACTGTCCGTCATCACACGCATCCTCCATCGTCGCCAATTCCCCCAACAACCCGGAAGGCCCTGCAGGCCTCGATCCCCGCAAGGCGGAAATCCCCAATGGCCCATGTAACGCCATGACCGGTTCGTCCCGTTCCTTTTCCGTCCCCGATGTGGGGGATGACACGTCGAAACTCCCGTGACCAGGCATGCACCAGTGGTAACGGAACCCTCCTGGTACCCCCTGTGGGACGAGGAAACCCCGGCCGGCGGTTGCCACCCGGGGTCCCGAGTCCGTGCGGTCCGATCCGGCCCCGCATCCCGCCGCATCCCGCTCTAGTCGTCCGCGTCGAGAGCGTCGCCGGAGTCGTCATCATCCACGTCGAGGTCCCACTCGGGCGAATCGGGATCGTAGTCGACCTGTTCGCTGGACCAGGAGGCCTGTACGAGGTCCGTCCCGGGCACCTCGCTGACCAGGTCGAACGGGTCGACGAGATAGGCGAGTGCCTCCGCCTCGTCCTCGTTGACGGCGGCCTCGGCGTGGGCCCGCTCGTCGGCCGCCATGTCGTCGTCCTCGGCGATGCGCTGCAACGCGGCCCCGGTGATGGCAGCGGAGTCCTCGATCTCCAGGACCAATTCCACGCGGAGCCGAACAAATCGTGATGTCTCAGAGGTGCTCATACGACGGAGCGTATGCCTCACCCCACCCGTGACTTTCCTGTGACCCGCACCTTTCACTAACATCGCCTCACACGGCCAATTCGCCAGCTCCACAAGGGGGATCGATTCCGTGTCCGCCGCACGACGATCGCTGCTCACCGCCACTGCCGCCGGGACACTCCTGGCTGCTCTGTGGTTCGTTCCGTCCGCCACCGCGACGCCCGAGAAGACAGCGGAGGCAGATCAGCAGCAGACCGCGACAGCGGTACACACGCAGTCCGAGGGCCAACTGCGCCTGGCCGACACGGGAACGGTCGACACGACGCCGTACGTGATCGGCGGCTCGGCGTTCCTCGGGATCGGCGCGGGCTTCCTGACGTACTCGGCCAGGAAGAGCCGCGAGTCGGCCTTCTGAGCAACGAAGGGCGGGCCGCACCCCGAGGGTGCGGCCCGCCCGTGTTTCCGTAACCCCTAGGCCAGCGGCCCCGTGACGGGCTCCACGGCCGCGACGAGGTGCCCGCCGCGCACGAAGGCGTCGGCGGCCGCGAGGTCGGGCGCGAGGAACCGGTCGGGGCCGGGACCCTGAACTCCCGCGGCCCGTACGGCATCGATCACGGCGCGCGAGGCGGGAGCGGGCATGAGGCCCTCCCGCAGCTCGATGCCGCGCGTGGCCGCGTACAGCTCGACGGCGACGATCCGCGTCAGGTTGTCGATCGCGGTACGCAGCTTGCGGGCGGCGGACCAGCCCATGGACACGTGGTCCTCCTGCATGGCGGAGGACGGGATGGAGTCCGCGGAGGCGGGCACGGCGAGCCGCTTCATCTCGCTGACCAGGGCGGCCTGCGTGTACTGGGCGATCATCAGGCCGGAGTCGACGCCCGCGTCGTCGGCGAGGAACGGCGGCAGCCCGTGGGACCGGTTCTTGTCGAGCAGGCGGTCGGTGCGCCGCTCGGCGATGGACCCGAGGTCGGCGGCGGCGATGGCGAGGAAGTCGAGCACGTAAGCCACCGGCGCGCCATGGAAGTTGCCGTTCGACTCCACACGCCCGTCCGGCAGCACGACGGGGTTGTCCACGGCGGACGCCAGCTCGCGCTCGGCGACGAGCCGCGCGTGGGCCATGGTGTCCCGCCCGGCCCCGGCGACCTGCGGGGCGCAGCGCACGGAGTACGCGTCCTGCACGCGCGGCGCGTCGTCCTGGTGGTGCCCGGTGAGCTCCGAACCCTTCAGCACGGCCAGCATGTTGGCGGCGCTGGCGCCCTGGCCGGGGTGCGGCCGGATGGCGTGCAGCTCGGGCGCGAGGACCTTCTCGGTACCGAGGAGCGCCTCGAGCGACAAGGCGGCGGTGATGTCGGCGGACTTGTACAGGTTCTCGAGATCGGCGAGCGCCATGACGAGCATGCCGAGCATGCCGTCGGTGCCGTTCAGAAGGGCGAGGCCCTCCTTCTCGCGCAGCTCGACGGGCGCGATGCCGTGGGCGGCGAGCAGCTCGCCGGCGGGCGCGACGACACCGTCGGGCCCCTCGGCGTCGCCTTCGCCCATCAGCGTCAGGGCACAGTGGCTGAGCGGCGCGAGGTCGCCGGAGCACCCGAGGGACCCGTACTCGTGCACGACGGGCGTGATCCCGGCGTTGAGCACGTCGGCCATGGTCTGCGCGACCTCGGGCCGCACACCGGTGTGCCCGGAGCAGACGGTCTTCAGCCGCAGGAACATGAGCGCGCGCACGACTTCCCGCTCGACGCGCGGTCCCATTCCCGCCGCATGCGAGCGGACGATGTTCCGCTGCAGCTGAGCCCGCAGCTCCTGGCTGATGTGCCGGGTGGCGAGCGCGCCGAACCCGGTGGAGACCCCGTACACGGGCTCGGGCTTCGCGGCCAGCGCGTCCACGATCGCGCGGGCCGAGGCAAGGGCGGCCACCGCCTCTTCGGAGAGCTCGATCCGGGCATTCGCCCGCGCCACGGCGACGACATCTGCCGCGCTGACGCCGGACGTCCCCACCACCACCACAGTGTGCATATCCATATTCAGGAGCGTACGAGGTGAAGAGCTCAATGTCACGACCGAGTTCGGGATGGACCCCTTACGCCCCCGCGTCCCGCCCCCTGAGCCGGCGCCGCTCACTGTCGCCGACGGCGGGCGGTGGCGAGTCGGCAAGGCGTACGACGGGATCGTCGGGCCCGTCCCTCCCGGCGACAACGGGTTTCACGGCCCGCAGCGCCTTGGCCCGGTACTGGGCGGCATCGGCGAGCCGGAAGAGCCGCCGCGCACTGAGCACCTCGCCGATCGGGTCACCGGTAGAAGCGATCCCACAGGCAACCCCGTCCCCCAGCTCCAACTCGGAGGCCCGCAGACACAGTTCCTCGCCCGCCCGCACCACGTCATCGGCGTCGGGCCCCACCGCCACAAGACAGAACTCGTCACCCCCCAGCCGCGCGGCCAGGGTCCCCGGCAACATCGCGCCGCACAACGAGAGAACGGACCCGAACCGCTCCAGCAACCGGTCCCCGACCGCGTGCCCCAACGAGTCGTTGACGCGCTTGAGCCCGTTCAGATCACAAACGACGAGAGAAATGACATCGCCCCCGACGCTATGCCGCTCGATGGCCTCATCAAGGCGCATATCGACGGCACGCCGGTTCGCGAGCCCGGTCAGGGCGTCGGTGAAGGCGAGCCGCCGCGCCTCCTCGAGCCGCTCGGTCTGAGCGATGCCCGCGGCGGCAACAGCCGCAAGCACGGTGGCGAAGGCGGCATCGTGCGCGCCGAAGACCTCGGCGCCCTCGGGCCGGGCGACGTACAACTCGCCCCAGGCGCGCCCATGGAGCACGATCGGCGCGACGACACAGCAACCGCGCCTGCGCCGGCGCAGGGCGGCGACGCGCTGATGGCAGTAGCCGCCGCCTTCCACGGTCCCGGCGGCGGTCTCGACCCAGGCGCGCGGAGCACCCCCGCCCACCCACTGCTCGTGCAGGAACTCGGCGATCTCGGGGAACTGGTGAACGGGATAGGCCTCGTCCTCGGGGAACTCGACCTCACCCTCGGCGCGCTCCCCCACGTTCACCAGGACGCGCAGCCGCCCGCGCTCCCGCTCCCACACGGACAGAGCCGCGAAGGTGCCGGACAGGGCGTGACAGGCCCCGAGTGCGGCGGCCCGCCAGGACTCACGCGGAGACTGCGCCGCGGCCATCCCCTGCGCCATCGCGACCACGGCCCGCAACCGCACTTCCTCTCCCATAAGCCAAGATTAGGAAAGAAAAGCCCAATTCGATACATTCAAGACCCATACGAGGCCAGGAATAGTCATTCACCGGGCCACTGAGGCGCCCGCTTCTCATTGAAGGCGGCGACACCCTCGGCCCGATCGCCGGAGAAGGCGACGGACCTCCACGCGGCGTCCTCGACCTCGAGCCCGGCGCGCAGATCGAGCCCGTACCCGACCCTCAGAGCGCGCTTGGCGGCCCGAAGCCCCACGGGCGAATGGGCGGCGATGCGCCCCGCCAGCTCAAGCGCGGCCTCACGATCGTCACCCACCCCCACCACCTGATCGACAAGCCCCATCTCCAGGGCCTCCCGGGCCTCGACACGCCGCGCGGAGAAGATCAGCTCAGCAGCTCTCGCAGCCCCCACGCGCCGGGGCAGCAACTGCGTACCGCCCCCACCGGGAATCACACCCACAGACACTTCGGGCAGCCCCACGACAGCGGTCTCGTCGGCCACGATGAGATCGCAGGCGAGAGCCAGCTCGAACCCGCCACCGAGGGCGAACCCGTGCACAGCGGCGATGACAGGCATAGGAAGCTCGAGTACGCCCCCGTAGGCCCCCCGAGTCACAGGCCGCTGCCGAAGAAGCTCGGCATCGGAAAAGGAGTTCCGCTCCTTGAGGTCGGCCCCCACACAAAAAGCACGAGAGGCGGAAGAAGAAACAACAACGACCCGAGCACCACCATCAAGCGCAAGAGAGGCGCAAGCCTCCCCGACGCTCACTGCCATGGCACTGGACACGGCATTCATGGCCTTGGGCCGATCGAGAACGAGCTCGGCGACAAAGCCGTGCCGCCGCACCTCGACGAACTCTCCGAACCGCTCGCTCACAGACCCTCCCGGTTAACGACAGTTAACAACGGCAGAATCCTAGAGCGGCCGCCGTGTCAGAAGCCAGGGCTCGATGACACCGAGCCCACGCACGGGCCGCTGCCACATGGGCTGAAGGGCAAAGCGGTACGAGGGCGCGTCCTCGCCCTCCTTCTCGGCAAGAGCGGCGGCCTCGGCCTCGGAAGCGGGCGCCTCTCCGGCCCGCTGCAGCTCCTCGGCAAACGCGCCGTCGACGAGCACGGCATCCCGAGGAGCTATCGACGTGAGCCGGCTGGCGAGATTCACGGTCGTCCCGAAGACATCGCCCATCCGGGTCGTGACGGTCCCGAAGGCCATACCGACGCGCACCTCGGGCATGGTCTCGTCATTGGCCATGGTCTCGATGAGCCGCAGGGCGATCTCGGCGGCGGTCCCCGAGTCATCGGCGGCGTACAGCACCTCGTCGCCCAGGGTCTTGATCAAACGCCCGCCGTTGGCGGCCACAAGATCGGCAGCGGTGGTCTCGAACGCCTCGACGAGCTCCCCGAGCTCCTCTTCCTCCATACGCCGAGTAAGCCGCGTGAACCCGACCAGATCGGCGAACCCGACGGCAAGCCGCCGGTCCACCATCTCCTCATCGTCAGCGGCCTGCACCACACGCCCGGTGGCCGCGGCCAGCTGCCGCCGCCACACGTAGACCAGAAACTCCTCCAGCTCGGGCAGGAGCAGCTCCATCAGGGGATACGTGACTTCGGTACGGGTCATCCCAGGCTCGGGAGGCTCAGTAAGCCCTTCCAAGAAGGAATCGATCTGCCACTCGGCAAGCCGGGCGGTGGTCTGGCCCGTGGACCGGGCGACCTGCACGGCCATGGCCTCGCTGAGCAGCCCGGCCTCGACAAGACCGGCAAGCCGCCGCAGGGCGAGCACATCGGCCTCGGTCAGCGCCTTGGCCTGCCCGATGTCGGCAAACCCCATGGCCCGCCAGAACCGGGAGGCGAGCTCCATGGAAACACCGGCGCTGCGCGCGGCCTGGAAAGGCGTATACCGCCGCTCCGCGCCAAGAATGAGCTGTTCGAGACGGAGGGCAAGCGGATCCTCACCGCCGGCACCTTCCTCGACAGACCCGATGTCGGTTGGGGTGCCCGCGCCGGAGCCCGAGTCGTCGACGGTCACGCCTGCTGCCCTTCCGATCTGCCACGGTCATGTATCGACCGGCCTCAACTTTACGGCAGGTGTGCCGCAGCTCACTCCCACAGCACACACGAGTCCCGAGCCCCCGGCCAAGTACAAACCGAAGCGAAAATCCCACCGACGACCAGCCACGTACAAAACCCGGGAACCCACCGAACGGTCGGCCGCGTACGAGCCGCGACCCGAGGGCCGGGAGCCCCACCGGGCGGACAGCCGCAGACGAGACGGGAGGGGACGTGGGGGCATGTGCGCGCGGAGCCGCCAGCACCACGTACAGGCAAGACACCCCGACGCAACGAACGACGACGCACCCGAGAACGAACCCCAGCGCTGTCCCCGGCCCGCACCGGAAGCCCGTCAGCCCCCCGCCCGCAGATGAACGATGTCCCCCGCCCCCACAGGCTGCTGCACACCGTCCTCAGAGGCGATGACGAGCCGCCCGTCCCCGTCCACGGCAACCGCCTCCCCCACAAGCTCCAGCCCCCCAGGAAGCTCGGCCCGTACATTCCGCCCGAGCGTCGCGCACCCCGCCGCATAGGTCTCCTGAAGCCGCGACACCGCAGGATCCCCACCCGCGGCCCGCCACCCGACGAACCGCTCCTCCAGCGACCGGAGAACGGCCCGCAGCAGCGGATCCCGGTCAGTGGAAACGGCCCCGGCCAGGGCAAGCGACCCGGCCCCCGGCACAGGCAGCTCGTCGGCGCGCAGCGAAACGTTGAGCCCGATCCCGACGACCACACCGTCCCCGGCGCGCTCGGCGAGGATGCCCCCGGCCTTGCGCTCCTCGCCGCCCACATTCACCAGCAGGTCGTTGGGCCACTTGAGGGCGGTGTCGACGCCGGCGGACCGCGCGAGCCCCGTGGCGACGGCCACCCCGGTGAGCAGGGGCAGCCACCCCCACCGCTCCACGGGGACTTCGGCGCCGGGCTTGAGGAAGACGGAGAAGAAGAGCCCGGACCGCGCAGGAGCGGTCCACTGCCGGTCGAGCCGCCCGCGCCCGGCGCTCTGCGACTCGGCGACGAGGACGGCCCCTTCCTCGGCCTTGCCGCTCAAGGCGAGGGCAACGAGATCGGAGTTGGTGGACCCGGTGGCGGGAACAACGTCGACGGAGGACCAAAGCCCTCCGCGTACGAGGGCGCGCCGCAGGGCGGTGGCGTTCAGCGGGGGCCGGTCCAGGTCCGACCACTGCTGACCGTCGTTCGCGTCGGAAGGATCACCTGAAGCATTTCGGGGCGTCATGCAACCCACCCTAGGTGTGGTAAACGCCGCACTGCCGAACGGTATCCACGCCACTACGCTACGAGCCAGTAGCAACGGGGCCAGGCCTCAACCAGCCCCCAACCCCGCCGCACCGCACCGCCGCGCCACATCGCCCCGTCCCGTCCTCACGTCCCCATTGAGCAGCCAGGGAGCCGCATCCCGATGTCCGTTCCGGAAGAGCCCAACGTGTCCAGCGCCATCGACATCCACACGACCGCGGGGAAGCTCGCGGACCTGCAGCGCCGGATCGACGAGGCCACGCACGCCGGCTCCGCACGCGCGGTGGAGAAGCA
>NZ_JBSGTG010000004.1:0-4923 GCF_053607285.1 Streptomyces sp. NPDC055140
CTCGAGCAGCTTGAACTTGTCGATCGTGATGACCCACGCCGCGAGCAGCCCCGCCGCACCGGTGATCACCAGAAGCAGCGCGAAACCCAGGGAACCCCCGGCGCTGCGGGCAGCGCCCGCTCCGTCGTCGCCGGTGGAGGAGGCGCTGTCGCTTGCCGTGGTCGTCTTGCTCATCACGCCGTTCCGTCGCTTGGGGTGGTGGCCTGCTGGCAGCCTCATTCTGCCGCACGCTCCTGTGTGTCCACCGTTCGATGGTCATAAGCATGTACGGCCGACGGTCCCGAAGTGTTCGCTCCGACGGGACGCTCCCTGACATGACGACACACGCGCGAACAGAAAAGAGCGGGGCACGCGCGTGCCCCGCTCCTTCGCCTGCTCCAGAGGCCCGGCTACGCCAGCTTGGCCTTCAGGACAGCCACGATCTCGTCGACCGCCACCGCGTCCTGCTCGCCCGACTCCATGTCCTTGAGCTGGACGACGCCGTCGGCGAGGTCGCGTTCGCCGGCGACGATCGTGAAGCGGGCGCCGCTGCGGTTCGCGTTCTTCATCGCACCCTTGAGGCCCTTGCCGCCGTACGAGAAGTCGGCGGAGACGCCGGCCCGGCGCAGCTCCGTCACCTTGGAGAAGAGGACGCGGCGCGCCTCGTCACCGAGCGGGACCGCGAACACGCTGGTGGTGGAGGGGAGTTCGAGCTCCACTCCCTCCGCCTCGAGCGCCAGGACCGTACGGTCGACGCCGAGAGCCCAGCCGACGGACGGGAGCGACGGGCCGCCGATCATCTCGGAGAGGCCGTCGTAGCGGCCGCCGCCGCCCACCGCGGACTGCGAGCCGAGACCGTCGTGGACGAACTCGAAGGTGGTGCGCGTGTAGTAGTCGAGACCGCGGACCAGCTTCTCGTCGTCCTCGTAGGCGACGCCCTCGGCGGTCAGGAGCTCACGGACCTGCTCGTGGTACGCCTTGCAGCCGTCGCACAGGTAGTCGCGCAGCGAGGGTGCGCCGACGAGCTGCTTCTGGACCTCGGGGCGCTTGTCGTCGAGGACGCGCAGCGGGTTGATCTCGGCGCGGCGCAGGGTGTCCTCGTCGAGGTCGAGACCGCGCAGGAAGTCCTGGAGCGCGGCGCGGTAGACCGGGCGGCACTCGTTGTCGCCGAGCGAGTTCAGCAGGATGCGGAAGTCGCGCAGCCCGAGCGAGCGGTACGCCTGGTCGGCCAGGATGATCAGCTCGGCGTCGAGCGCCGGGTCCTCTGCGCCGATCGCCTCGGCGCCGACCTGCGAGAAGTGCCTGTAACGGCCCTTCTGGGGGCGCTCGTAGCGGTAGTACGAGCCGGAGTACCAGAGCTTCACCGGGAGGTTGCCGGCCTTGTGGAGGTTGGCCTCCAGGGCGGCACGCAGCACGGACGCGGTGCCCTCGGGGCGCAGGGCGAGCTTGTCGCCGCCCTTCGTCTCGAAGGCGTACATCTCCTTGGTGACGATGTCGGTGGACTCACCGACACCGCGCGCGAACAGCTCGACGTTCTCAAAGCCGGGCGTCTCGACGTAGCCGTAGCCGGAGTTCCTCAGCGGGGTGGAGATGGCGTCGCGCACCGCGAGGTACTTCGCGGAGTCGGGGGGAAGCAGGTCGTACGTGCCCTTGGGGGCCTGAAAGGTGCTCACGGAAGTCTCTCGTCACATTCCTCGTCGGGGAGCCTCGAAGGAGGTTCCCTGGCCGGCGGCCACCTGCCGCAGATACGGGTTGGTGGCGCGCTCCTGGCCGATGGTCGTCTGGGAGCCGTGCCCGGAGAGCACCACGGTCGAGTCGTCGAGCGGCAGGCACACGCGTGCCAGCGATTCGAGCATGTCGTCCATGGAGCCACCGGGCATATCGGTGCGTCCGATGGAGCCGGCGAAGAGCAGATCCCCGGAGAAGAACACGGACGGGATGTCCGCGCTCTCGGGCATCTTGAAGGCCACCGACCCCTTGGTATGACCCGGCGCGTGCGCCACGGTCAGGTCGAGGCCCGCCAGCTTCAGTTCGGTGCCGTCGCTCAGCTCCCGCACGTCGTCGGGCTCCCCCACGGTCAGCTCGCCCATCAGCGGCATACCGATGGAGCGGCCGATCCCCTTCTCCGGGTCGCTCATCATGTAACGGTCGGAGGGGTGGATCCACGCCGGGACGTCATGGGCCCCGCACACGGGGACGACGGAGGCGACGTGGTCGATGTGGCCATGCGTGAGGATGACCGCGACCGGCTTGAGCCGATGCTTCTTGAGCGCGTCCTCGACTCCCTGGGCGGCCTGGTGGCCGGGGTCGATGATCACGCACTCCTCACCCGCGGCGGGGGCAACCAGGTAACAGTTGGTGCCCCAGGCCCCGGCGGGGAACCCGGCAATCAGCACGATCGTCCTTCGTATGTCGTCCGGCGGAAGTGTGTCCGCAGAAGAATGCGGCAGATCAGAGCCTACCGGCGCTGCCGATTCCACAGCTAACCCATATACGGTACGGGGCACACAGCAGGCGGTCGTAACAGGTCCAGTTCAGACCAGGTTCGTCCCGTTCGGATCACTTCGCATCGGTTCGGAATCAGGTCTCGCGACGTACGAGGAGTAGACCCGGTGGTCAGCAACGATCAGCGGCGGCGGCAGCTCGCCCGGGAGAAGTTCTTGCGGCAGCAGCAGCGGCGGGAGTCCGCGCGGCGTAGGGCGCGCACACGCAACACGGTGGTCGCGTCGGCCTTGGCCGTGGTCGTGGTGGCGGGCGCCGGCGCGTTCGCCGCCGGGGCCTTCGACGGCAAGGACAAGAAGGACTCCGCGGCCTCCAAGCCGAGCGCGAGCCCCTCCAAGGCCGCCGACCCCTGCAAGAAGCCCGCCGCGGGCAAGGTGAAGGCGCTCAGCTGGAAGAAGGAGCCGGCGCTCACCGTCGACAAGGCGGCGGACTACACGATGAACCTCGCGACGACGTGCGGCGACATCGGCATCGACCTCAAGACGAAGGAGGCCCCGCACACGGTCAACTCCTTCGACTTCCTCGCCGGCAAGGGCTTCTTCGACCACACCAAGTGCCACCGGCTCACCACCAACGGCATCTACGTCCTGCAGTGCGGCGACCCGAAGGGCACCGGCGCGGGCGGCCCGGGTTACACGATCCCGGACGAGAACCTGAAGGACAAAAGCCTGAAGGGGAACGTGTACCCCGCGGGCACGATCGCGATGGCGAACACGGGCCAGAAGCACACCGGCGGCAGCCAGTTCTTCCTCGTGTACCAGGACAGTCAGTTGCCGCCGAGCTACACACCGTTCGGGACCATTTCCGATTCCGGCATGAAGGTGCTCAAGAAGATCGCCGCCGCTGGTGAGAGCACCGGGCAGGGCGACGGCGCCCCGAACGCCACCGTCGTGATCGACAAGGCGACCGTGAAGAAATCCTGACCGTCGGCGGTGAAATTTCGGTCGCGCGGGATGCGGACAGCCGCCCCGCCGGTCGCCTATGTTGGCCGTGACGAAACTGTGGACGATGCCCGGGGCCCCAAGGCGCCCGCAGGCATCATGTGGAGGAGGCGCTGTGAGCAGCGACCCGTGGGGCCGCGTCGACGAGACGGGGACCGTGTACGTGCGTTCGGCCGACGGCAGCGAGCGTGAAGTCGGTTCGTGGCAGGCAGGTTCTCCTGACGAGGCCCTCGCCTACTTCAAGCGCAAGTACGACGGCCTGGTCGTCGAGATCGGGCTCCTCGAGCGCCGGGTGCAGACGACCGACCTGTCGGCGAAGGACGCCACGACCGCCATCGAGCACCTGCGCGAGCAGGTGACGGACGCGCACGCCGTCGGTGATCTGGAGACTCTGGGCAAGCGCCTGGACAAGCTCGTCGAGACCGTCGACGCGCGCCGCGAGGAGCGCAAGGTCCAGAAGGCGAAGCAGTCCGACGAGGCGCGGCACGCCAAGGAGACCCTGGTCACCGAGGCCGAGGAGCTCGCCCAGAGCGAGCAGTGGCGCGCGGCCGGTGAGCGGCTGCGGGCGCTGGTGGACACCTGGAAGGGTCTGCCGCGTCTGGACCGCAAGGCGGACGACGAGCTGTGGCACCGCTTCTCGCACGCGCGCTCGGCGTTCTCGAAGCGCCGCAAGGCGCACTTCGCCTCGCTGGACGCGCAGCGCGAGGACGCCCGCCAGGCCAAGGAGAAGCTGGTCGCCGAGGCCGAGTCGCTGTCGAGCTCGACCGACTGGGGGACCACGGCCGCCCGGTACCGCGAGCTGATGACGGACTGGAAGGCCGCGGGCCGGGCCCAGCGCGAGCACGAGGACGACCTGTGGAACCGCTTCCGCGGCGCCCAGGACGTGTTCTTCGCGGCGCGCAGCTCGGTCTTCGCCGAGCGGGACGCCGAGCAGGGCGAGAACCTCAAGCTCAAGGAGGAGCTCGCCGACGAGGCCGAGAAGCTCCTGCCGATCGGGGATCTGAAGACGGCCCGCGCCGCCTTCCGCTCGATCAACGAGCGCTGGGAGGCCATCGGCCACGTGCCGCGCGACGCGCGTCCGAAGGTCGAGGGCCGGATGCACGCCGTGGAGCGGGCCCTTCAGGAGTCCGAGGAGACCGAGTGGCGCCGTACGAACCCGGAGGCACGCGCGCGTGCCGAGGGGCTCACCGGTCAGCTCCAGGCCGCGGTCGACAAGCTGCGGGGCCAGATCGACGCGGCCCGCGCGCAGGGCAACAACGCGAAGGCCGACAAGCTCGAGCGTGAGCTCAACGGCCGTCAGGAGCTGCTCGACCAGGCGCTCAAGGGCCTGCACGAGTTCGGCGGCTGAGCAGTCATCGCATGAGAGGGGCCCCCGGCGCCGGCCCCCGCGGGGCCCCCCCAGGGGGGGGGAGGAGAGGCGGGGGGGCCGGCTCAACCGGGGAACGGAGGGTAAGCGGTGGGGGTTTGAAAGCAAAGACGGGGGCCCGTGTGGGGGGGGGTA